>MFVV01000001.1:0-11216 GCA_001786225.1 Candidatus Nomurabacteria bacterium RIFCSPLOWO2_12_FULL_46_14
ACTCCGTCGGAATTCGGCTTGCCCACGAAAATTTGATGGTCGCCGACATAAGCCGAATCACTTATGGCGATATCGTCATAAAAAAAGTCCACTGTGTTGCCGTTATAATTTACCTCCTTGCCGAATATAGCCAGAGCGTGGTTGGTGGTTAGAAGATTCATCGTACCAGACATTGTCTCCAGAAGAGTCGGCCCCCCGGTGCCATTGCCGGAAGTCGGGTCGTTGAAAATTTTTACTTGCCAGGCAGCATCAGTGCCTGTGGCAAAGTCCACATCAAACCGATACCATGTATCTGCGTCTAAAGCTACAACACTTGTAGCATCAGCAGTTTCTGCGGAGTCATAAACGACAACTTGTCCCGAAGAATTTATTCGCAGGGAGCCCTTGTTTGCAGCTGTTGAATCCTCGGTGCCAAAGAACATCTCGTCCCCGCTTGCTGGCTTGGTCGCATAGCGAAAATAAAATGTCGTATATATCCTGCTTTTGTCAAAGCTTGCCTTCGCTCCCGTCGTCGCGAATGCTCCTATTCGCGCGGCACTTACGGCCGTAGTTGTCGGATTGACTTTCAAGGCGGCCCCGCCTGAACGAGATGTGGCAGCCGGGGCGGAAATTGACCCGGCTAAGCTCGAGACCTCTCCGTTTGTGCTTGCGTCGCCGGTGTTGAATCCCACTATATTTACCAATGCCGCTTGGGCGGGATTGGCGGACAAAAATAAAGAGAATATTATTTCCAGTAATAGTATGACCGGTCTGTTGTTAGAATTTACCTTCATTGCTGTTATTTTAGTATATTTTACACTTTTTCATTTTCGGCGCAAATTGCTATAATGAATTCGCAATTAGAATTATTGACGGCAAAAAACTATGACCTTTTTTGACAAAATTAAGCAGAAAATCTGGCACTTCGCTTACAAATATTTTCTGGTGGTTCAGGAGGACCTGCTTAAGCGGGGGATTATCCATCACAACGACAAACGACAGCCCTATCACTTGGGCTGGCTCGCGTCCGACAAAACCCTGGAGGACTTGAAGAAACATCTGCATGCCAAGTGGGGTTTCGGCAATCACTTCGTGGCTTGGACGGACAAAGGCCAGGTGCTCTCCTGGCGCAAGCTCGCCGACTTCGCCGACCAGTATCACTTGCGGGTATTCAAGGATGGCGAAATTCGCGGGCATTACGAATTGACACCAGAAGCTCACCCTCTGGCCCACCTGGAAGGCAAGGGCGAAGTTGATAAGCGGGGGGATTTCTTAAAATTTCTGGGAGATTTCGTTGTTCCGAAGAGAAACCCCATGCGTCTCAAACCGGACCCCAATGCCTACAATCCGGATTCGGAAGTGACGATTAATTCGTAAGCCCAGCCAGTCTTTAATTTTTTCTCACTCCTCGCGCATTCAACGCCTTGTCGTTCAAAAAAATCAAAGACTGGCTGGGCTTACATCCGAATCGAAAAGTACCTTATAAGGGCGTACGCAGGCTGACGAGCCGGAGTCTTAGGCTAAAAATTCAGCAGAATTTTTTACCGGCCCTTAGAAGGTACTTTTCGATTCGGGCATTACCAAGTCCCAGAGCTTGCCGGCGATGTTGTTTGGGCGGCCATTGAGGGGATAATGGTGGAGGTCAATAAAGGGCAGACTGTTACATTCTATAATCCCCGAGTGCTGTTCCTCGCGCCAAGACTTGCCAATGTCTTCCATAATGAAGTCCACGCCGACGAGCGAGTCATCCAGAAATTTTCCCACGCGCTCCAGCATCTCCACATTGTCCGGATGAACTATGTCCGTGACTTCAGTCGTAGTGCCGCCGATGCCGCGGCTGGTTTTTTGAGAGAAGGTAATAACGCGCCCTTTCGGCGGAATATCGTCCATGCTTATTTTCTCCCGTCCCAGCTCTACCAAGGCGTCGGGGTCGATGATTATTTTGTGAAATATCGGGCCTTGCCGCTCCGGCCGTTCGTTTTCTTTCTCCAACAGTTCTCGCACGGTATGTACGCCGTCGCCGGTCACCTCCGGCTGGTCGCGCCGGACTACCCCGACCAGCTTGCCACCCACCAACGTGCCGCGGAAAAGTAAACCTCTTAGTTCTTCTTCCACAACGACGAGCGGCGAGAGTTTCTTGGCTTTTTTGAATCCGTAGATAAGTTTCTCTTTGGTGTCAATATGAATCAGGGTATGCCGGCTTCGCGAGCCCAAGTTTGGCTTGGTAATCACCGGTTTCTGTATGCTATTAAAAATTTCTAAGGCCCTTTTCTGGGTAAAAGCCACGCCACCCCGGGCGACCGGCAAGTCTTCTTGCATGAATTTCTTTTTCATCACACCTTTGTTGTCCATCCATTTGAGAGCGGCGGATTCTTTATAGCCCGGCCGCGGCAGACCGTCAAAAATTATCGTACGCCCCGCCTTGCCCGTGCCAAGACGGGGCAAGTATTCCGCGATGAACGCGTCCCGGATCGGCCCCAGGTGAAATTCACGCACCCGGATGCCGCGTCTCTCGGCTTCTTCCCAGAAGCACCTAGTCCGCCAGGAATCTTTTTCGTCGGGTTTGTCGGTAAAATATCCCAGGCGGAGAGCGGTCATCAGTTTGAAAAAGGGGATGGAAATTTTGCGGGAAATGGCTTCCGCAGTGCTGTGGAAAATCATTTCCATAAAATCAAAAAAGGGCTGGTCTATCCATCCCAAGACCACAGACAAATATGCAATAGAATGTATCTCTTGCGCCGGCTCGCAGTCTTTGCAGTATCGCATATATTCATTATAGCAAAAATAAAAAACTCTTTTTTTAATGCGCCACGGTAAAAGCGATTACTCTCCTCGCTCCCGCCTCCTTCAAAACTTTTTTAGCCTCATGGAGAGTGGCGCCAGTGGTAGTGACATCGTCTATAAGTATTATATTTCTTTTTGTTATTTTTTCTCCATTGCTGACGGCGAAAGAGCCGATAATATTCCGCAATCGCGCTTGGCGGTCTTTGATGTCCGCTTGGTGAGGAGTCTCTTTGGGTTTTAGGAGAACATTTTTTTCCAGAGTAAAATTCGCACTCGCATCATCTATGCTATAGCGTAGATTGTTTTCCACATCCAGTCTGATGAGCTCTTCGCAAATAAGTTCCGCCTGGTTGAAGCCCCGCTGTCTTAGCCGCCTCCGCGAGAGAGGGATGGGCACCAAAAAGGGCTCGCGGAAGTTTTCCATTGTTTTAAGTTCCGAGAGTTCTTCCAAGATGGTCGGATACAAATTCTCGGCGAAGACCCGCGCCAGATTTTTGTGCCTTTTGTATTTAAGCAATTTTATGGACTTGCGGATTGGGGGATGGCGGTAATCGTAAAGCGGAAAGACCCACTCCGCGCTTTCTCGTTCTGTCCGCGGGAAAGCGCCAAGGCACTTTTCGCACAAATCCACTCCGCGCTCTCCGCAGGCCAGGCAGAACTTTGGGAAGATGGTATCCAAGACGGCATTCCAGATGGTATTTAGAGGCTTCATTGTGTTATAATAATAACACATATAATAATGGACAATCCGTTTAAAAAAATATTTTCCAGCATAAGCCACCTCTCCGGCAACTCCGGCGACAACGCTCTCGGCATTGATATCGGTTCTTCCGCCATCAAGGTAGTGGAAATAAAAAAGAAGAAGGGCCGAGCGGTCTTAGAAACTTACGGTTCCATATCCTTGGCCGCCCTCTCCTCTACGGAAGCGGGACAAGTGACCAATCTGCCGGCGGAGAAGATAGTGGCGGCGCTCCAAGAAGTTCTTAAGCAATCCGGAGTTTCCACTTCCGCCGCCGGTTTGGCTATCCCCGTGCAGTCCAGCCTGATTTTCACCTTAGAACTGCCGGCCTCCATCAAGGAGGGAGAAATGGGCGGCATTATCGCCACCGAAGCCCGCAAGTATATACCGGTGCCGATTACCGAAGTTTCTCTGGACTGGTTTATTCTGCCGCAGAAGGAGCTTTCTTTCAAAGAAGCCAATGACCCGGATTTGCCCGCCGGGCCGGAAGAAAAGCTAAGAGTGTTGGTCATCGCCACCCAGAACGAAACGGTTTCCAGATATCGGGCCATCGCCTCGGAGTGCGCTCTCGCTGTCCAATTTTTTGAAATTGAAATCTTCGCCTCAGCGCGCTCCAATTTTGAGCACGAGCTTTCCCTGACTCTGCTCGCGGACTTCGGGGCCTCCCGGACTAAGCTGGCGTTGGTGGAGTTCGGCGTGGTGCAGAGCTATCACACCATTGACCGCGGCGGGGCAGACATATCTTCTTCCATCGCCACGTCTCTCTCCATTAGCTTTAGCGAGGCGGAGAAGATGAAAAAGGAGTTCGGACTTTTAGGCGGCGCGGCCGACAAAAATCTGGCGGAGATAATAAAAACGCACACGGATTACATTTTTGCCGAAATCAATAATGTTCTGCTTAGTTATGAGAAAAAGCACAATCGCGCCCCGAACAAAGTGATATTAACCGGCGGTGGCGCGCTCCTCAAGGGTCTCAAAGAAACAGCCTTGAGCAACTTCCAGGTGGAAGTGGTTATCGGCCAACCCTTCAGCAAGGTCCAAGCGCCGGCCTTTTTGGACAAAGTGCTCTCGGTCACCGGCCCAGAATTCGCAGTCGCCCTGGGCCTTGCCTTGCGCCAACTGCAATAGCAACTCGCAAGAACCGTTCTTACGAGTGTTTATTTAGAGCTCGTGATATAATCATAGAAATGGAATTAAAAAGAGTTCCCGATTCTTCCCATACTGAACTGCTTCATCCAGGCAGAGATGCCGCCTTTTCGGAATTTATGTCATTCATTAAAGTAGAAGACCCAGAGCTAAAAGAAAAATTTATTCAAGTTTTAAGAGAACTTTTTGTTGCCACTCCTCATATGTGGGCACCGGGCTCCTGCTACAGCACACAGGAGTTTGAGAGAATAATAAAAAGAATACAAGCGCAAGGCGCACTTGCGGAAGTAACTTTAACCCCGATGCACTGGTCTAGCACTCATTTTTTCTTGACCGCTAGATTAAAAGACAGCGAAAAAACTCTAATCGTTGATCCATTTGGGGTGCCCACCGTCTCGGAACATGAATATATGAAGAACATGAGATTAATAACTCCATTTTTTGGTGAAATACAATTAGCCCCTCCCAAGCATCAGAGAATATATTCTGACGCGGAGCCACTCGGAGAGCGTGGGTATCGCACTTTTCATCCCTAGAAACTCGCAAGAACCGTTCTTGCGGTGTTTGCTCTCGTTGTTATATAATCAATACATGCTAAGAGAAGCCGCTTTCGTGCCGGGCGAGTACTACCATATTTATAACCGCGGCATAGATAAGAGAATAATTTTCAAATCCGCTTATGACTATCGGCGTTTTATTATGTTGCTCTATGTGGCTAATTCCGAAAAACCAATCCGATTGGATGATTTGATTAATACTCTTCACAAAAAATACGAAGAAATTCTTAATTTGCCAAAAAGCAACCCCCTTGTGTCTATCGGAGCATGGTGTCTAATGCCGAATCATTTTCACATTATTATCAGAGAGGAAATTGAAAATGGCGTAACTAAATTTATGAGAAAACTAGGCGTGGGGTATTCAATGTATTTTAATATTAAATATCAAAGGACTGGCAGTTTATTTGGCGGAGTGTTTAAATCAAAAAATATTTCAGATGACAGATACCTAAAACATCTTTTTGGATATATATCTTTGAACCCCCTGGATTTGGAATTTCCGGAATGGGAAGGATTAATAGACAAGCAAAACCCAAAAGTTTGGACAGACTTTTTGAAAAAATATCAGTATTCAAGTTATTTTGATTACATCGGCGTTAATAGGGTAGAGAAAAATATTTTAAATAAGGAGGCTTTCCCAGAATACTTTTCTTCCACTGAAGAATTTGAAGACTTTGTCGAGAGTTATCTTTCTTTTAATTCTACTCTCTAGCAAAACTCGCAAGAACCGTTCTTGCGAGTGTCGGTTTGAGCAAAGTTATTAACATTGCGCTTCTTTTTAGGCTTCTTTTGTAATATAATAAGCAAAAGAATAATGGAGCAAAACTTCCAAACATCATTTATACCCAAAAAGCCGATGGTGGAGAGCAAGGCGGTCCGGGTCCAACCGGTTGGCTTTCTTTTGATTTTTTCAATTTTTCTGTTTTTCACCATGGTTACCGCCGCGGGCGGGCTTTATTTTTATAAAACAGTGCAGGTCAAGAATGTCGCTCGGATGGAAAATGATCTTTCTTTAGCCCGCAATCGCTTTGAGCCGGATACCATCGTCCGCCTGGAGAAAACGGACAAACGCCTCCGCGCCGCCGAGAAGGTGCTCTTGGGGCACATAGCTGTTAGCCCTATTTTTGAATCCTTGGGCGAACTTACAATGCAGACCGTCCGTTATACCAAATTCGGCTACACTCTGGGTAATGAACAGAACCCGCGGATGGCGGTCAAAATGAGCGGCGTGGCTGTGGGCTACCGGTCGGTTGCCCTGCAATCCGACCTTTTTGCCAAGAACAAATATATTATTGACCCAGTATTCTCCAATTTATCTTTGGACAACAGCGGCAATGTGCTTTTTGACCTGGAATTTTTTGTTGACCCGGCGTTGGTAAATTACGAGCAGTCTCTGCAAATAGAATCAATAGAATCATGAGATTATTCTTCCCTTTAATTTTAATAAGTATCGCCGTCGCCGGATTTTTGACCCTGGTCAAGCCCTTCTACGACGGCATTGCCGCCATCCGGGCGCAGGCGACCGCTTATGACCAGGCACTCACCAACTCCAAAGCCTTGGAGAATGAAAGAGACAAGCTGGTCCGGAAATACAATTCTTTTGATCCGGTGGATTTGGAAAATCTGGCCAAACTCCTGCCGGACAACGTGGACAACATCCGCCTGATTTTGGAAATAGAAAAAATAGCCGCTCCTTACGGTATGGCCTTAAAGAATGTCAAATACGAAGCGGCCAAGGCCGCCTCCACGGCTTCCGGCGAGAGCCCGCGCATCGGCCAGATAGAAGGCGCGGCGACTGTCGTGGCGGCGTCCCCGGGAGATTACGGCACCTGGAATTTGGAATTTTCGGTTACCGGCGCTTATGATGATTTTCTTAGTTTTGTCCAAGACCTGGAAAAGAATTTGAGAATCGTGGATATAACTTCCATTGACTTCTCGTCCGGAGCGGGCGGCAGTGGAGGACAGGACGAAGTTTATACCTACAGTTTTAAAATCCGGACTTATTGGCTTAAAAACTAATCAAATTAATGTCGCCTAAAATTAAAAATACAATAATCATCGCAGTTGCAGGGGTAGTCTTGATAGCGGCCTACTTTCTTTTCCTTCGTCCCGGGCCGGAAGAGGCCAGTCTGGAACCAGTCGGCAATCCGCTCCTCCCAGCCGGAGCCCCTCTCTCTTCAGGCACTTTGAATTCCGGCGATTTTCTCTCCCTCTTGCTTAATGTTAAGAATATCAAACTGGACGATGCTATTTTCAATAAGCCCGCCTTCCTATCTTTGTCCGATTCCAGCATAACTCTGATTCCGGACGGCACCGAAGGCCGCCCCAACCCCTTCGCGCCGTTCGGGGCAGCAGTTGAACCCGGGGCGGAAGATTAGCCTATGAGCTTTTTAGAAGAATTAGTTAAAAAGGGAACTATCCAGGAGAATCAGATAGCTCTCATTAAAAATCTGGCCAAGGAACGTTTCGGGGGCGACCTAGACGCGGCTCTTTTAGAGTCCGGCGTTTCCGAAGAAAATATTCTAGTCGCCAAAAGCGAGTATCTCAAATTGCCCTGGCGGAAAGTAAATATCAAAGGCATCTCCTTTGATGTCTTAAAATATATTCCCGAAGATTCCGCCCTTTACTACCACTTCGCACCCTTTGCGTTGGAAGACGGGGTGCTTTTGGTCGGCATCACCGACCCGGAGAATATCCAGGCGATGGACGCTCTGCAATTTATTTCTGCCAAACTCTCTCTGCCCTTCAAAATTTTTCTCATCGGGGAGACGGATTACAAAGAAATTATGAATATGTACAAAGGCATCTCCACTCAAGTGGAAGAAGCTCTGGAAGAAATTGACCAATCCAAAGACACAGAAACCAAAAAGAACCGAGAAAATTTGAACAAAGAAATGGGGCGTGCCGGGCCGGGTGAAGAAAAAATCGTGGAAGACGCTCCGGTGATAAAAATAGTGGCGGTTATCCTAAAAAACGCCATTGAAGGCGGCGCCTCGGATATTCATATTGAACATACCGGCGAAAAAGTGAAAGTGCGCTACCGCATTGATGGCGTTCTGCATACTAGCATCGTCCTACCCACTTCCATTTACAGCGGCATTGTCGCCCGGGTCAAAATACTGGCCAAACTGCGCCTGGATGAAAAAAGAAAGCCCCAGGACGGTTCTTTTTCCACAACCTCCGACAATCGTAAGATTGATTTCCGCGTTTCCACCATGCCATCTTATTACGGAGAGAAAGTTGTTTTGCGGATACTGGATTCGGAGAAAGGGGTCAAGCCTCTGGACCAGCTGGGCTTGTCAGAGAGAAATTTGACGACGATGCGCGAAGCTCTCAAAAAACCCTATGGCATAATCCTCATCACCGGTCCGACCGGAAGCGGCAAATCCACCACGCTGTATTCCATGATGAACGAGCTGGATAAAGAGGGCTCCAACATTGTTTCCTTGGAGGACCCGATAGAGTACCACATGCCCGATATCAACCAATCCCAGATGATGCCGGAGATAGGCTACACCTTCGCTTCCGGCTTGCGCTCCATTCTCCGTCAAGACCCGGACATAATAATGGTCGGCGAAATCCGGGACAAAGAAACGGCGCAACTTGCCATCCAAGCCGCCTTGACCGGCCACCTGGTTCTCTCTACCCTCCACACCAACAATGCCATCGGCGCTATCCCCCGGCTGATTGACATGGGCGTGGACCCCTACCTCATCGCGCCGACCCTCATCCTCTCGGTGGCCCAGCGCCTGGCGCGGCTGACTTGGCCCGCCTCCCGCAAATTGGTGCCGATGGATGAAAGCATCAAAATGCAGATAGAAGAACAGCTGAAGGACCTGCCGGCGGAATTTAAAAAAGACATAAAAATCAAAAACGAGATGTACGAAACTGTGCCTTCTTCGGACTGTCCGTCCGGCACTCGAGGGCGCATCGCGGTTTTTGAAATGTTCAAAGTGGACAAAGAGATGGAGGGGGTTATTCTCAAAAATCCGGTGGATGCCGAGATTTACCGGGTGGCCCGCAGTAAAGGCATGCTGATGATGCGGGAAGACGCGATGCTTAAATCCATAGAAGGCGTTATTCCCTTTCAAGAAGTTTATAACTTTGGCAATGAAAGCGAATAATTGGTATAATTAAATATCCATATGTCAGGCGAAAAGCAGAAAATTCTAATGGTGGACGACGACAAATTCATTCTGGACATGTACGCGCTCAAGTTCAGCCAGAATAATTTTGAAGTTCACGTCGCGGGGAACGGCGAGGAAGCTCTGGAGAGGCTCCGTGCGGGGCTCTCGCCCCAAGTGATATTGATGGACCTGATTATGCCGGACATGGACGGTTTTGAAATGTTGGAGAAGATAAATGCCGACAAATTGTCGCCGAATTCCATCAAGATTGTTCTCTCCAACCGAACGGAGCAGGCGGACATTGACAAATCCCGGAGCCTGGGTGCCGCTGGCTACATCGTCAAGGCCAACTTCACGCCGGTGGAAGTCATTGAGAAAGTCAAAGAAATTTTAAAAGCCGAATCCCAGGAAAAAATTAAGGCCGTAAATAAATGATGGATTACAAAAAAGAATTTGAAGAGTTGGTCTTGACCGTGATTCGGGAGAGCGGTTCCGATTTGCATCTGGGCGCTGGGCGAGTGCCCGCCGTTCGAGTGAATGGTGAGCTCATCTTTTTATTAAAGCATCCGGCTCTGACCCAGGAAGACTTGTTGGGCGTCTTAACCGCGATTCTTTCCAAAGAAGCGCTTGCTAAATTCCTCAAAACCAAAGAAGTTGATTTTTCTTATGATTTCCGTGGCGAGGCGCGCCTGCGGGGCAACGCCTTCTTCCAAAAAGGCCTTATCTCCGCGGCCTTTCGGCTGGTGCCTAAAGTCCGGAATATAGCGGAGCTCCATCTACCTCCGATTTTGGGAGAATTGGCCAAAAGAAGGCAGGGATTTTTCCTGGTGGTGGGGCCGGTGGGTCAGGGTAAATCCACTACCTTGGCCGCTATGATTGACCTCATTAACAACGAACAAACCCGCAACATAGTGACTATTGAGGACCCGATTGAGCATGTCTATACGCCCAACAAATCCATCGTCAGCCAGCGAGAGGTAGGCATAGACACGGCAGATTTTCACACCGCGCTCAAGTCCGCTTTCCGAGAAGATGTCAACGTGATTATGGTAGGAGAGATGCGCGAGCCGGAGACTATCTCCACCGCGGTCACCGCGGCGGAAACCGGGCATTTGGTTCTCTCCACTCTCCACACCAACAACGCCTCCCAAACCATAGACCGCATAATTGATTCTTTCCCCGGCCATCAGCAGGACCAGATAAGGGTCCAGCTGGCTTCCAGTCTCCTCGGAATATTTTCCCAACGGCTAATACCCCGAATTGCTGGCGGGCTTATTCCGGCTTACGAACTTCTCCTCAACAACAAAGCCGTTGCTCATTTAATCCGGGAAAAAAGAACGCACGAAATAGACGTGGTGATTGAAACCGGCTCCGAATCGGGCATGGTGGACCTCAATCATTCCCTGATGGAACTTACCCGGGTGGGAGAAATTACCGTGGAAAATGCCAACATTTACTCGCTTAACCCCAAGGGCCTGGAGAGGTTAATGTGAAGCCATGTTATTCAAATACAAATCCGTAGACGATAAAGGCAAAGAGAAAGTAGGGGAGATTGACGCCCCCAATCAGGATATGGCTATTTCCGGTCTCCAGCGCCGGGGCTTCATTGTCATTTCCATCAAGGAAGCCGGCGCGGCCAAATCCATCCTGCAGATTTCTCTTTTTAGCAGGGTGCCGATGAAGGACATCGTCATTCTCTCTCGGCAAATCGCCACCCTCTTTGAAGCGCAGGTTTCCGCCCTGAAGGCATTTACCATGCTGGCGTTGAGCGCTGGTAATAAACTCCTGGCCAAAAATCTGACCACCGTGGCGGACGACCTGCAGGCCGGCATCTCCATCTCCGGCGCCCTGGCCAAACACCCAGCGGTATTCTCCACCTTTTAT
>MFVV01000001.1:11257-18545 GCA_001786225.1 Candidatus Nomurabacteria bacterium RIFCSPLOWO2_12_FULL_46_14
TCAGACCTTTCTACATCTAGCGGAATATCTGGACCGGTAATACTCTCTGACTTCCAAAACCAGGAACGCCCTGATTTATCCGATTTTCGTCATTTTTACCTTTTTCGTAGTTATGGGGCTCATGTTCGTGGTGGTCATTCCCAAGCTCTCCGCGATTATTCTGGAATCCGGCCAAGAGCCCCCCATTTATACCAAGATGGTTATCGCCACTTCCAATTTTTTCGTGCATTACGGCTTTCTGGTGATAATTTTTTTGGTTCTCCTCGGCATCTGGCTCTGGCGGATGTCCGCTTCGGAGCGGGGCAAAGCGTATCTGGACAAAATACGGTTGACCGTTCCGGCTGTCGGTAACTTGTACAAAAAATTATTTCTCTCTCGCATAGCGGACAATATGGACACTATGCTTTCTTCCGGCATACCGATAATCCGGGCGATAGACCTGACTGGCGAAGTGGTGGGCAGTCGGGTATACAAGAACTTGTTGGGTGAGGTGGCCGACGGCGTTAAGGCGGGCCTGGCTCTCTCCGCTTCGCTGGAAAAGCGCCCCGACCTCATTCCGGTCATTATGGTGCAAATGGTCAAAGTCGGTGAAGAAACAGGCTCCCTGGGACCCATCTTAAAGACTCTGTCCGAGTTTTATAAAAGAGAAGTGGATGACGCTATTGATACCCTGGTCGGCCTGATTGAGCCGGTGATGATTGTAGTTTTGGGCTTGGGGGTGGCTATACTCCTCGTCTCCATCCTTCTGCCGATTTATAACCTAGCTGGCGGCATCAGCTAGGTGTGGATAACTGGCTTGTTAATTGTCTATCTATGTTATAATAATGGGAACGTTAAAAATAAGTCGATATCTGTCTCGCCCTGGTTTTTCGGCGGGCAGGTAAATTATAAATTATTATAAGATTTAATTATGAAAAAAATGTCTCTTAAAAAAGGTTTTACCTTAATTGAGCTTCTAGTGGTCGTGGCTATCATCGGTATTTTGGCTTCCGTCGTTTTGGCTTCTCTTAGTACCGCTCGGAATAAAGGCGCGGATGCTGCGGTGAAAGCCGGTATGGCTAATGCTCGAGCTCAGGCGGAATTGTTCTACGATACTCCTCAGAGCTATGTCGGTGTTTGTGCCGCGGGTGCTGGCACCATCAACACTATTTTGGCTGGTGCAGTGAGAAGTAGCGCTGACTCAGATGCGGCTGTCGCTGATGATGCGGCCACTACCACAACCTCCGCTGTTTGTAATGATAGCGCCGCAGCTTGGGCTTCTGAAATGCCGATGAAGGGTGGCAGTTTCTTCTGTGTAGATAGTAGCGGTAAAAGTCAGATTAACACTGCGATCGGCCTAGCGGCTGGTACGGACTACGGCTGTTAATTTTTAGTTGTTATTATTAACAGAAATCACCCTGTGGATAATTCCATGGGTGGTTTTTGTTTTGAGGGTGTATAATGGGTTCATTAGCATTAACCTTATTACTATAAAATGAAAAATTTAAGAAAAGGCTTCACCCTAATTGAGCTTTTGGTGGTCGTAGCCATCATTGGCATACTTGCTTCCGTGGTTCTGGCTAATCTCAACAGCGCCCGGGTTAAGGGCACGGATGTGGCCATCAAGGCGGCTCTGGCTAATGCCCGTGGTCAGGCGGAAATATTTTATGACGAAAATGCGCAGGTATATACGGATATATGTACCGCAGCCAATGGCGTGGGTCCCTTTGTGGCTAACGCCGTCCAAAAACTAAATGTCACCGCGACAGTTACTAATGACGATGATCAGCCGTTTATTTATGACGACACCGGTCTTTTAGTCGGCGCAGCTGTATGCCACGATGCGGACGATGGTAGCGCCTGGGCCGCTATGGTGTCCTTAAAGGGTAGTACTACGGATTCCGGCTGGTGCGTGGATTCTACCGGAGCTTCTAAGGAGGCAGCTGCGCTTTTGGCTAACATTTTCGTTTGCCCATAAATCCCAGTAAGAGGCGCCTTAATGGCGCCAGAACAAAATCACTCCGGACTTCCGGGGTGATTTTGCTTTTGGAATATGTGTTATAATGACTAAAAATGACATTAATTCCTGCTTTAATTTTTTTTGCGCTGGGGCTTACCATCGGGAGTTTCCTTAATGTAGTTATTTATCGGTATAACACGGAGAGGCATTTCGGCGGCCGGAGCGCCTGTCTGTCTTGTTTTAAAAAATTGTCTTGGTACGAGCTTTTTCCGGTATTGAGCTTCGTGTGGCTCCGGGGCAGATGCCGGAGCTGTCAAGCCAGAATTTCCGCCGTTTACCCGGTAGTGGAGATAATTACCGGACTTATTTTTGCCATGCTGTTTCTTAAATTAGAGAATGTTTTTTTTGCCGATACTTTAGTTTTTGCGATCGCCTTCGCTTATTTCGCGACAATGTTTTCCATTCTCTTAGTCATCGCGGTCTATGACCTGCGGCATAAAATTATTCCGGATATGATGGTTCTTCTTTTTGGCATTCTGGCTTTTGCCGGCTTGTTTTTGTTCGGGAACGCGGATGCCGCGCCAATTTTTTACCCCCATCTGCCGGACCCCTCTTCATTTATGGCGGGCTTGGTTGTTTCCGCGCCTTTTGCTTTAATATGGCTTTTGTCGCGAGGCGCGTGGATGGGTCTCGGCGACGCCAAGCTCGCGGTGGGCCTGGGTTGGCTTTTGGGTATAGCCGGAATTTTTTCCGCCGCGGTGCTGGCCTTCTGGCTCGGGGCGATTGTCGGCATTTTTCTCCTGATTTTTTCCAAAAAATACGGCGCCAAAAGCGAGATACCCTTCGCGCCCTTCCTGGTCCTGGCTTCTTTCCTCGTTTTTATTTTCCAAATTAATGTTTTCCCGATTTTTTAAAGCATGAAATTATTTTTTAAAAATTTAAAGAATTTTAACGCCGGCATGACCTACGTGGAGCTTATCGTGGTGCTCTCCATCTTCTCGGTGATGTCGGCCATCATGCTTTTTGATTATAATAAGTTTGAGGGTAAAGTGGACATTAAAAATCTCGCCAACGATATCGCTATTAAGGCGATAGAGGCGCAAAAATCCGCCACCGCCGGCCGCCTTCCGCCATCGGGGAGTTACGCCGCGGGCTGGAAGCCGTCTTACGGATTGTATTTCAAGCTGGGGAGCCCGGGGGACAACAAAACATTTTTGTATTTCACCGACCTCAACCAAAGCGGCGATTTCCTGGACCCTCTTTTCTGCCCGACGCCCGGGAACGGCGGGGAATGTCTGGAGAAAATAAATATCACCAAGGGCAACACCATTACCGAACTCCGGGCTTATTATGCGGATGCTAGCTCCTCCACCGGGAACGACCTCTCCATCAATTTTACCCGGCCGAACGCCGGCGCGACCATCCGTTCCTCCACCGGCTTTTCTGGGCCGGTGGCTTACGTCCAAATCACGATTGCCTCGCCCCAAGGCAATACCGCCAAGGTCAAGATATACACCTCCGGCCGAATTCAAATTGATTGAGTAGTTATAAAGTAGAAAGTTCATAAAGTTATAAAGAAATGCGAAATAAAAACAACAGGCAAAATGGGTATACAATAATAGAAACGATGATTGCCGTTTCCGTCTTTCTGGTAGTTGCCATGTATGGTATGGATTCACTTCTCTCCGCCAATTTGCTCCATCAGAAGTCGGCGGATATGCGTTCTATTATGGACAACTTGAGTTTCATTATGGAGGATATGAGTCGGAATTTAAGAACCGGCAGTAATTACCATTGCTCCTTCGGCCCGGATACCCCGCAAGCGTCCGGAGGAACAGCGCTAAGCAGTCCGAGTGGAGGAAATTGCTGGGGTATCGCCTTTGAACCTTCTGGCGGAGACCCGGCTACTCTGGCGGACCAGTGGTTTTATAATGTTTCCCTGGACAACAAGCTTTGGAAGACCACCCGCTTAGAGAGCTTGTCGGACTATGTGCAACTCACGCCGGAAGAAGTGTCCATAAATTCGGTTTCGGGTTTTACGGTGCTTGGGGCGGAGCCTTCCACGACGGGCGATACTCAGGAACCCTTGGTCACCATCCGGCTGGTGGGCACGATTACTTTTAAAAATGTGGTGACTCCGTTTTCTCTGCAGACTTCCGTTTCTCAAAGACTGATTGATATATAAAAATAGTTATAAGGTAGAAGGTAGAAGGTAGAAAGTTATAAAGAAAAATGAGATTTTTTATTAAAAAATATAACAAATTAAGTGGTGGTTTTACTCTAGTAGAGATGCTGGTGGCGGTTTCCATTCTGTCCATTTCCGTGGTGACCCTGCTGAATGTCCTCGGGAGCGGCATCCGGGATACCGGCTTTGCCAAAGAGCGCCTAACCGCCGGCTATCTGGCGCAGGAGGGCATAGAATATATCCGGAATATGCGCGACACTTACGTTCTCTATTCCGCCTCGCCGCAGAGCGGCTGGAATGCTTTCAACACCAAGTTGACCAACGGCTCCTGTTTTACAGCCAACGGTTGCTATTTTGATGACCGCAATGTTTTCGGCGGTGGGCCGATGCCCATGGCAAACCTGACCACCCTCACCGCTTGCAGTCCGACGTGTCCCAATCTTCTTTACAACTCGGCCACTGGTAAATATAACTATGCCGCCGGCGCGAGCGCCGACTTTATCCGCAAAATAAAAGTTACTGCCGTCAGCAGCAATGAAATCCAAGTTTCTTCCACGATATTTTTTACCGAAGGCATAGAGAAAAGTATGACTCTTTCCGAGAATTTATATAATTGGATAGAATGATTAAAAAAATATTTAAAAATAAAAGTGCGGGGTTTGTGATACTCTACGCAGTGATTATCTCCAGCATGGTGCTGGCGATAGCCTTAGGCGTACTGGACATCGCCTACAAAGAAATCAAATTCAGCACCTCCGCGCGCGACACCAATGACGCTTTTTTTGCCGCGGATACCGGTCTGGAATGCGCTCTCTTTAACGACAAATCCACTGGTGATTCTTTTGTTGAAGTCGGCTTTTCCGGCGAAATTGTCTGCCGGGGTGGCGCTATAACCCTTAACGGCTCTTTTCCGGAGTGGGATTTTATAATATCCCAATTGGGGAGCGTGGGGGAGTCCTGCGCCCGAGTCAACGTCAAAAAAGATACCGCTACCTACGCTCCGGATACCGCCACCACCATAACTTCCAGCGGCTATAATAACGGCGGCGGGAACCCTGGCGAGTGCGACAGCGCCCCCGGCACCGTCATCCGAGAACTGCAGGCTTTTGATTTGCGACATGAATAAATCCGATATTCCCGAAAAAATAGGGCAAAGAATAAAAAAATTACGGAAGGAAATCGCTAGACTCCGCACAGCTTATCACGTGGGCAATGAGCCCGGGGTGACGGACGATGTGTATGAATCCCTGACTCGGGAGCTCCGGGCGCTTTTGGAGGAGTATCCGGCGCTCCGCGACCCCAATGCTCCGGAGGAGAGAGTGGCCGGTCGGCCATTGGATAAATTCCAAAAAGTGATGCACCACAGCCGCATGCTTTCCCTGAATGATGTTTTTGATGAAGAAGAACTGCGGGATTGGGAAAAAAGAATAAAAAAGCTTCTATCTTCTTTCTTGGTAGTCGGAGTACCAAGTGGTACTCCGACTACCAAGTTGAGTTATTTCTGCGAAGTCAAGTTTGACGGTCTGGCGGTGTCGCTTATTTATGAAAAAGGCAAGTTCGCGCGCGGAGCGACCCGGGGCGACGGCTTTGTGGGGGAGGACATAACCCAAAACCTAAAGACGATTGATTCAATTCCGCTCTCTCTTCCTGGGCTCGTTCCAGAATTTTTAGAAGTCAGAGGGGAAGCCTTGTTGCCAAAAGATATTTTTAATAAATTAAATAAAAAAAATGCGAAAGAAGGCAAAACACTTTTTGCTAATACCAGAAATGTAGCTGCAGGCAGTTTGCGACAGCTAGACCCCCGATTGGTAAAAGAGCGGCATTTGGATTTTATGGCCTATGATATTTCCGTTACCGCCGATAAACACTCTCAAAAGCATCAAATGCTTCGCGACTTAGGGTTTAAGGTTGAAAAACTGGAAGCTAAATGCAAAAACTTGGAAGAAGCGACTTCGTTTATCAAAAAATTCGAAATTATAAGGCCAAACTTTCCATATGGTTCGGACGGCATTGTAATTTCAGTTGATGACATTGAAAAGCAAGAAATTTTGGGCGCAGTGGGTAAGGCGCCGCGGTATATGGTTGCCTTCAAGTATCCGGCAGAGCGGGCGACGACGGTGGTTAAAGAGATTAGGGTAAATGTCGGACGGACGGGCGCACTCACCCCGCTTGCCGTGTTTGAGCCGACCCTGGTTTCCGGTTCCACTGTCAGCAAAGCCACCCTCCACAATATGGACCAGATAGAACGACTGGGGTTGCAGATAGGGGATACGGTGGTCATAGAAAAAGCGGGAGATGTGATTCCAAAAGTTGTAGAAGTCTTGACTCGTTTGCGTACAGGACAAGAAGTAAAATTTCAAATGCCAAAAGCCTGTCCGACTTGTGGAGGCAAAGTGGAGAAAAAAGAATTAGTGGCGCATTACTGCGCCAACCCTAAATGTCCCGCCAAGAACGAAAGATTTCTGGAACACTTCGTGTCCGCTTTTGAAATTTATGAACTGGGCCCAAAAATATTACGAAGATTTAAGGACGAAGGACTAATTACTGATGCCGCGGATATTTTTACCCTCAATGGGTCCGACATCGCTGTTTTGCCCCGGTTTGGCGAAAAATCCTCCCAAAATATTATTGCGGAAATTCAGAAAAAAAAGAAAATCCCCCTTCATAAATTTATCTGGGCGCTCGGCATTCTTCACGTGGGTGAAGAAACGGCGCGGGACTTGGCGGCGCGCTTTGGTAGTTTGGACAAACTCTCAGTGGCGAGCATTGAAGTAATGAACGAGGTGGAAAATATCGGCCCGGCGGTGTCGGCGAGCGTTTATAATTTTTTCCGCGACCGAAACAATTTAAATTTTATTGAAAAATTAAAGCGGAATGGAGTGGTCATAGAACACCACAAACGAGAAAGCAAAAGCCGCAAGCTCGCCGGCCTTACTTTTGTTCTAACGGGTACTCTATCCCGGATGTCGCGGGAGATAGCCAAAGAAAGAATAATCGCCCAGGGTGGCAAGGTCGCGGGCTCCGTTTCCTCAAACACGTCTTATGTGGTTGCTGGCGCCGACCCCGGTAGCAAGCTTGCCCAGGCCGAGAAGCTTGGCGTCAAAATATTGAACGAAAACGAATTCCTAAAAATGCTTACCCCATAAGCCAAAAAGTGAGCAAAG
>MFVV01000002.1 GCA_001786225.1 Candidatus Nomurabacteria bacterium RIFCSPLOWO2_12_FULL_46_14
CTATAATCCTTTATGCGAAATTGCCGCGGGCGATAATAGCTGCAACATAACCTTTTTCTGGAACGTAACCAACCCGACTGGCGCGACCACCGTGGTCCGGGCAAGTGGTGGAACAGTCGGCAACGGGCATAGTGGTTTCCTAGCATTCTCCGTGCCGTTTAATTCTGCCACTTTTATTCTTGTTAATGACACCATAGAACTTGATTCCGAAACGGTCTACGCGGCCTGCGAAGAAGATACCACTTGGAACGGCTCTGTCTGCGTAGCCAGCGCCCCGCCCGCCATTTCCGTGGATCTAACCGCCACTCCCTCTTTTATGAGACTGCCGGATAATGATGTTACACTGTCTTGGAACACAACTGGCGGGCCTACCAGTTGCACTGCTTCCAACGATTGGTCAGGGGCCAAGGCCACTGCCGGCGGTTCAGAGGACCGGAACAATCTATCTACTGGATACTATGTCTACGATATTGTTTGCGTCAAAGCGGGCAGTCCAAATGCCTATGACCAAGTCACTGTCCGAGTGACGGGCCGACAGCCAGAAGTCAAGGAAAACTAAAAACACCCTATAAGGGCGTACAGCTTCGCCGGCCTTAGGTTTTTTCTCTCTCCTCGCGCATTTACCGCCTTGTCGTTCGAAAAAACCTAATGCCGACTCCGATTAATTTGTGATATAATTTACATATAATGCAAATCAACGAGGCGGAACTCCAAAAATTCATTCTGGAAGCCGGGCTGGTTTCGCGCGCGGATTTGAGCGCGGCGCAGAAAAAAGCCGAGGCGGAAAAGCAAAAACTGGGCAGTATGCTTCTCTCTGAAGGCAAAATTTCGGAGACGGACTTGAAGCGGATGGAGGCCTTTGCCCTGGGTATTCCATTTGTAAATTTGAGCGACCAAAAAATTGATTTAGCTGTGCTCTCTCTAATCCCCGAGCCGATTGCCCGCAATTACAACATTATCGCTTACCAAAAAAAAGGAGATAATCTAGAGGTGGCCATGCTGGATGTGGAAGATATGGCGGTGATTGAATTTATCAAAAAGCGCTCCGGCTTCAAAATTCTGCCACGCTTGACGGACACCGCCTCCATCCGCGCCGCCCTGGTTAAGTATCGGGAAAGCCTACAGGCGGAATTCGGCGACATCATTCAGAAAGAATCTGCCACTCTCGCGCCGGAAGCCAAGGACGAAGGCGAGAAGTCGGCCGCGGAACTCAAGGAAATGGCGGATGACTTGCCAGTGGTGAAAATAGTTGACTCTCTCATTTTTCATGCCATCCTGCAAAACGCCTCGGATATTCATATTGAACCCGGGGAAAAAGAGCTCACCGTGCGCTACCGCATTGACGGCCTCCTCCACGACGCCATGGTTCTGGACAAAAAGGCAGCGGCCGGGATTACCGCCCGGGTCAAAGTTTTGTCCAATCTCAAGCTGGACGAAAAGAGGTTGCCCCAGGACGGCCGGTTCAAGATAGAACAGAACGGGGAAAAAGTTTCTTTCCGAGTGTCCACCTTGCCGACCTTCTTCGGCGAAAAAACCGTCATCCGCATCCTAAAAGAAACGGGAAGCGGATTTTCCCTGGAGACTTTGGGCTTTCACGGCGAAGCCTTGGAGCGCATTCACGAATCTCTCCGGCAGAAAACCGGCATCGTTCTCGCTACTGGCCCGACCGGCAGCGGTAAGACCACTACCCTCTACACCATGCTGGACATCCTCAACAAGCCGGAAGTTAACATTTCTACGGTGGAAGACCCGATAGAATACCAAATGCCCCGGGTCAACCAGACCCAAGTTAAGCCGGAAATCGGGCTCACTTTTGCCAACGGTCTGCGCTCTCTCCTGCGCCAGGACCCGGACATATTGATGGTGGGCGAAATCCGGGACGGGGAGACGGCGGGGCTCGCCATTAACGCGGCCTTGACCGGCCACCTGGTGCTCTCCACCATCCATACCAATTCCGCGGCCGGCGCCATACCTCGCCTGATTGACATGGGAGTGGAGCCATTCCTGATTGTTTCCACGGTCAAGACCATTATCGCCCAGCGGCTGGTGCGCCGGCTGACCGCCACCAAGACCAAATATTTTCTTTCAGCGGCGGAGATAAAAAATTTAAGCCGCATCTCCGACCTGGAGCGGATGCTCGGGATGTTGAAGAAAGAAAAATTAATCGGCGCCAAAGACACCTGGGAAAAAGTTCCTTTTTATAAAGCTGTTCCGAATGATGAATCGGGAGACGGCTACTCCAACCGCATTGGCATCCACGAAGTGATGCGAGTCACGCCCACCATCCGGGAAATGATATTGAAGGGCGTCTCTCAGGACGATATTGAAATGGAAGCCAAGAAGGAAGACATGATGACCATGCTAGAGGATGGGGTCTTCCAGGCAGTATTGGGCACAACCACTCTGGAAGAGGTGTTTCGAGTGGTGTCGGAGTAGTTATAAAGTAAAAAGTTCATCAAGTAAAAAAATTAAAATTCTTTATAACCTTACAAACTTTTTAACTTTTAACTCACAGTGCTTTTTGCCTACAAAGCTAAAACTAAAGAGGGAATTATAGAAGACGTGATAAACGCCGCTGACCGTTTCGCGGCGGCGCGGGATATTCGCGGACGCGGCAGTATTCCCCTCCAGATAAGAGAGAAAAAAGATAATTTTTTAGCCACTGCTTTTTATTTTTTGAATATTTTCTCCAAAGTAAAAACCAGCGAGCTTTCCATTTTTACCAAGAATCTCTCCGGCATGCTCTCCGCGGGGTTGTCTCTCTCTCGCGCGCTGTCCGTCTTATTCAAACAGACCAAAAACAAAACTATGCGCCGGATCCTGCTCTCTTTGTCCGCAGAGGTCAACGCCGGCGGCACGCTCTCGGGCGGCTTGGCCAAGTTCCCGGATGTTTTTTCCAAACTTTTCGTGTCCATGGCCCGCTCCGGCGAGGAATCCGGCAACCTCTCCGCTTCTCTCTCTGAAATCGGCTTCAATCTGGAGAAGGCCGACGCCTTGAGCAAAAAAATCCGGGGTGCCTTGGTTTATCCGGGAGTTATTCTCTCGGCGATGGTGGTTATCGGGGTCTTGATGTTCGCTTTCGTGGTGCCGACCCTGGCTTCCACTTTCAAAGAGCTTGGGGTGACTCTGCCCACTTCCACTCGGGCGATAGTCTGGGTGGGCAATTTTTTCTCCAACAATCTTGTACTGACCTTCGTCCTTCTCCTGGCTTCCGCCTTAGGCTTTTATACCCTTTTACGTTCCAGTTTTATGGCCAAGTATGTTGATTTTCTCATTGTTCGTTTGCCCGTAATCGGCAATATGGCCAAGGAGCTAAATACCGCCCGGACGACCCGGAGCTTGGCATCGCTCCTCCGTTCCGGTGTGTCCATAGTCCGGGCGGTGGAGATTACCGAGGATGTGGTGCAGAACATTTATTACAAGAAAGTTTTGCGGGAAGCCCAGGTAGCGGTGGAAAAAGGCGGCTCCTTCGCCGAAGTTTTTGAAAAAAACACCCATCTTTACCCGATAATGATGTCGGAAATGATAGAAGTGGGTGAGGAAACCGGCAAGCTCTCGGAGATGCTCTTGAACATTGCCGTTTTTTACGAAAATGAAATTGAAAACAAGACCAAAAATCTTTCCACCATCATTGAGCCGGTTTTGATGATTATTATCGGCGCCGGTGTGGGTTTCTTCGCCATTTCCATGATTTCGCCCCTGTATTCAATTTTGGGCGAGATCAACTAGTATGAAGACCTTCGGCAACAAAGGTATAACGGTGATGGAGATTATGCTAGTCATAGCGATACTGGGCCTGCTTCTCGGCATTGTTCTGCCCCAGTTTGCTCAAATGCGGGAAAAGCAGTCGCTCTGGAATGCCAGCGAAGAGGTAATGTCGGCCATCTCCGAGGCCAAAGCCAATACTTTAGCTTCGGTGGATTCTTCGGAATACGGGGTGCATTTTGAGAGCGGCGCGGTTATAATTTTTAAGGGTGTGTCATTTTCCCCCGGGGCTCCGGACAACGAGCAGAGAGGAATTATCGCCCCGGCCACTATTACCAGTGTCACTTTAGGGGGTATTCCTGCGTCCTCGGGCGATATGTATTTCAATCGCCTCTCCGGTTTGCCCAGCTTAAGCGGCGTGATAGAAGTAGCCACGCCTTCTTTCGTTAAAACTATTACTATTCATCCCACTGGCGCGGTTAGCGCCGAGTAGAATTATTATGAAAACTAATTCGAGCAGAGGGTTTATGCTGATTGAGGTGGTGGTTTTTTCCGCCATTGTCGCTCTGTCGGTCGTGGCTTTCACCGCTGTCGCCCAAAAGTCAATTTATCTTTCCCGGCAGGCTCTGCGGGGCGCCCAAGCAGCGTTTCTTTTGGAAGAAGGGGCGGAGGTGGCGCGGCTGGTAAGAGATGAGGATTGGGAAAATATTGCTGGCCTGGACGCGGAAACCGACTATTATCCGCTTTTCGCCGACAATGCCTGGACGCTGTCCGTTTCTCCCTCTGTCGTGGGCATATTTACCCGCAAGGTCAACACGGAGAGCGTCAATCGCGACCCGAGCAATGACGATATCGCTGAGACCGGCACTCCGGACCCTGGCACGAGGTTGATTACCGTCACCGTTTCCTGGCCGGAGGGGGAGACAATCCTATCAAAGACGTTGTCGTTTTATATTATGGACATTTTTATATGACCAGCATTAAAACAATCAGGCATAAAAAAAATACTTCGGGCTACGCCATGCTAGAACTCCTGTTTTATATTTCACTTTTCGTTTTTCTGTCCGTTGTCGTCGTCAATTCTATGATAACCATGACTCGCGCGCTTAAGGAAACGGCGATTGAGCGGGATTTGGCGGAAGGGAGAGAAATTATGGAGAAAATATCCCGGGCAATCCGGCAAGCGGAGAGCATCAACGCCTTAAGCGGGAGCAGTTTGGAGCTTAACACCAAAGACGAGTCCGGGGCGGACCAAACCTTGAAATTTTCTCTTCTCTCCTCGGATATTCAATTTTTGGCGAATGACATATTGGTGGGAAATTTGAATTCCGCGGATATTGAAATTACAAGTCTCAATTTTTCGCAGGTGGTCGCCCAAAAAAGCGAGGCGGTCAGGGTTGCTTTGACCGTCCACTCCTCGGAGGATGCCTCCCCACGCAGCGCGGACTTTTATGACACCGTCGTTCTGCGGGGCGGCTACTAAACCTTTATGTCTTATTCCGGCGAAAAAATCAGAAAGAACAAAGGCGTCGCCATGCTAACGGCTCTCCTCTTTTTTCTTTCTGTTTCCTTGATTCTGGTTTCTGGCATGATTTCGCCAGCGCTCAGCGAATTTAAAAACTCCGGGCTCAGTTTGCGTTCCAAGCAGTCCTACTTTCTAGCGGAATCCGGCAGTGAAGACGCAACTTATCGCATATTTAACAATAAAGGTCTTAACTCCACCGAGACAATAAATCTCGGGCTGAATTCTGCCTCTACCACCATTACTTCCGTAGGCAATAGTCAGAAGGAAATTGAGTCTCTGGGGCAAGTATCTGGCTCGGAGCGTCAAGTCGGATTGACTCTGACCTATGGCGACGGCGCTTTGTTCAAATATGGCACCCAAGCCGGACAGGGTGGCGTGGTTTTCAAAAATAATTCTTATCTCAATGGTAATTTGTACACTAACGGCGATATTGTCGGCTCAAACGGCGCATATATTACCGGAGACGCGTATGTTGCCGGCGGTACCGGCTCGATTTCCAATATGCGCGTGGGTTATGGTGGCACCGGAAATATCCGAGCCCATAATGTTACCGACTCCACCGTCACCGGCAATCTATATTGCCAGAGCGGCTCCGGCAACAACAAGCCCTGCGATACTTCCTTGCCCGACCCTCTGCCACAGGAGATGCCTATTTCCAATTCCCAAATAGAAGATTGGAAAAATGACGGGACGGCTGGCGGCATTACTGCGGGCGATGTTATCATATCCTCTCCCACGACCCTGGGTCCCCGACAGATATCCGGCAACCTGACGGTCAACAGCACTCTTACTATCGCCGACACCATTTACGTCACTGGTAATGTTATAATCAACGGCACCGTCAAATTGAGCTCCGCTTATGGCGCAACTTCGGCCATAATCGTCGCCGATGGTTACATCATAATAAGCAACGGCGCTGTTTTACAAGATTCCGGGACCCCCGGCAGTTATGTTATGTTTCTGTCGGAGAGTGATTGCGACGCGAGCATGGCCGGCAGTCCCTGCGAGGAACACAACGCGATAGAGGTCAGCAATAACTCCGATATTTCCATCGTTAACGCGCAGAGGGGAACGATTTACTTCAGCAACAACGCCACGGTCAAGGAAGCGGTGGGCAACAAGATAGAACTGAAAAATAATGTGGGCATAAGCTACGGTAGCGGCATCATCAGCGTAGATTTTACCAGTGGGCCCAGCGGTTCCTGGGTTATATCTAGCTGGCAGGAAACAAAATAATAAAGTCAGCGCGTGATATAATATCGTAGCCAAACCACAATGGACAGAAAAAAAATTATCATTGGCAATTGGAAAATGAACCCCGCCTCCTCCGGAGAGGCGGAGAGATTATTTACCAGTGTTGCCAAATTAATTTCTGCGTCCCGAGGCGCTGAAATAGTGGTTTGCCCGCCGGCGATATATCTCCCCAAGCTTAAAAAAATATCCAAAAAAATAGTCTTAGGCGTCCAGGATGCCTCCGCCGATAATTCGGTCGGCGCTTTTACCGGCGATATATCGGCGGAGATGCTAGGCAATATGGGCGCCAAATATGTGATTTTGGGCCATTCCGAGAGGCGCTCCCGCGGCGAAACCGACGAAGTGGTAAATAGAAAAATCAAAGCGGCGCTTTCCGCCGGTCTCCGGCCGATTCTCTGCGTAGGGGAACTAGAGAGAGATGAGAATCATGAATATTTTAAAGTGGTGCAGAGCCAGGTTGCAGAATGCTTAAGCGGAATTTCCAAGAATTTAATTTCTAAAGTCGTGGTGGCCTACGAACCGGTCTGGGCCATCTCCAGTACCCCCGCTCGCCGGGACGCCACTCCGGAGAACTTGCGGGAAATGGCGATTTTCATCCGCAAAATAATTTCCAATATCTGGAGTTCGACAATCCGCCTGCCTCGGGTTATTTACGGCGGTTCGGTCAATGAAAAAGACGCCGAAGAATTTATTTCCGCCCAAGTGGACGGACTTCTGGTCGGCCGAGCCAGTCTGGACCCCAAGAAGTTCGCGGCGATTGTAAAAATATGCGAAGCATTGAACAAATAGAAAATTTAGAAGGCAAGCGTGTGCTAGTGCGCGTGGATTGGAATGTACGTATTCAGGATGGTCAAGTTCTGGACGAATTTCGCATAAAAAAATCTCTTCCCACATTAGAATTTCTTAAATCACGTGGCGCTAAACTCATTATTGCTGTTCACCTGGAACCCATTAATACATCGCTAGAGCCCCTTAAAAAATATTTACCCGAAGGCGCGGAGCTTTTGGAAAATTTGCGATTGAGTCCGGGAGAAGAAGCAAACGATGAAGAGTTTGCGAAGTCTCTCGCTGCGAAGGCGGATATTTATGTTAACGAAGCTTTTTCTGTTTCGCACCGACGGCACGCCTCTATCGTCGGTGTGCCGCGCTTCCTACCTTCTTACATTGGATTCCAATTTGAACGCGAAGTGAAAGAACTTTCAAAATCTTTCAATCCACCCAGACCGTTTTTTCTTATCCTGGGTGGGGTGAAATTTGAAACTAAACTTCCGTTGGTAGAAAAACTCCTGCCTTCCACGGATTTTGTTTTTATCGGCGGTGGTATGGCCGCGGCTGCTTCAAAAACTCCACTTGCAAGCGACCTGAAAATATTTTTCTGTGTTGGGGACATTACTGCTATTGATGCGAACCCGGAAACCCTGATGCTCATTAAAGAAAAAGTTGACGCTTCAAAATTTATTCTCTGGAACGGGCCGCTTGGAAATTATGAAAATGGATACACAGAAGGCACGCTTGGTCTTGCTAAAATTCTTGCCGAGAGTGGCAAGGAAGTAATTGTCGGTGGTGGGGATACACGCGCAGCGATAGAAAAGCTCGGCATTATGGACAAATTTTCTTTCGTCTCCACCGGCGGCGGCGCGACTCTGGATTTTCTGGCCCGTGGCACCCTGCCGGGCCTTAAAGCTCTCGGGTGATTTTGGCGGCGACGGAGGCGATTTCGCCTTCTTTGTATTTTTTATGTGGCCAGGGTTTTAACCCATCATTGAAATAACGAGGGATGACGTGAAAATGCAGGTGGTGTACAATTTGTCCGGCGGCTTCGCCATTATTCATGCTTACATTATAACCATCAGCTGCGACGCCTTTTTTTACGGCTTCGCCTACCTTTTGGCAAACATGAAGTAATGGGTTAATTACTTCTGATAGACTTTGGGAAAAATTATCACTATGTTTCTTGGGAATAACTAAAGCATGTCCTAACTGAACTGGCTGAATGTCTAAAAAGGCCAGGGTTTCTTCGTCCTCGTAAATCTTAGCCGAAGGGAGTTCTCCCTTTATTATTTTGCAGAAAATGCAATTTTCCATATAAGATCACTCCGCCAACCATTGATTTTTCTCACTCCTCGCGCATTTACCGCCTTGTCGTTCGAAAAATTAATGATTGGCTTCGTTTATTATTTTACCTTATCTGTGTTAAAATTCAATCTATGGAAAAATACGGGGAATTACTACGAACCTTGCTCCGAAAAAGAGGCATTACGGAAGAATCGCGGGCGGAAATTTTTTTAAATCCGGATTATGCCAGAGACTTGCATGACCCCTTTCTAATGAAAGATATGGAGCGCGCTTGCGTTCGGCTGTACGAGGCGGTGGACGCGGGCGAAAAAATAATTATTTACGCCGATTATGACTGCGACGGTATTCCCGGGGCGGTGATACTAACCGACCTATTCAAACTGCTCGGTGTGCCTGTCGAAGTTTACCCCCACACCAAAGATTCTGGTGTGGGGGTTTATATCCCCAAAAGGAACAGCGAGGGTTATGGACTTAATCTGGAAGCTATCAAGCAGTTTGCTTCCGCGGGAGCGGGGCTTATTATCACCGTTGACCTTGGTATTACTGCGGTAAAAGAAGTAGCCCAGGCGGAAGCGGACGGCATTGATGTAATAATTACTGACCACCATTTACCCCGCCTAGATGTGGCGGGGCTTGCCTCGTTTGAACTGCCACGCGCTTACGCCATCCTTAACCCCAAAATCGACGACTACCCCGACAAGATGCTTTCCGGCGCCGGCGTGGCCTTTAAGTTCGCGCAGGCTTTCATCCAAAAATACGGCGAGTATTTTAAATTGAAAAAGGGTGCGGAAAAATGGATGCTGGATATGGCTGGTCTGGCCACTCTCTCGGATATGGTGCCCCTTTTGGGTGAAAACCGGGCCATAGCCTATTTCGGTCTCAAGGTCTTGCGTAAATCTCCTCGTCTCGGACTGCAGAAACTCCTGGCCGAGTTGCGTCTGGAGCAGAAATATCTTACGGAAGACGATGTGGGTTTTATGCTCGCGCCGAGATTAAACGCGGCTTCCAGAATGGATGAC
>MFVV01000003.1 GCA_001786225.1 Candidatus Nomurabacteria bacterium RIFCSPLOWO2_12_FULL_46_14
TCACCAATGAAAAAATCTTCCAGTTTCTAGAGAGCCAATAACCCCAACTCGTCAACCTGCCAGGTTGACGACTCGTTATGATTTTAGACCATTTATACACAGCTTTTAATTTTAGAAATCGCCAAGAAAGCGATATTACTTTAGAAAATATAGAGACAAAATTTAATAAAAAATTTTACTATCAGCCAAACTCCTCCGGGCTTTGCTGTTTTGTTTCTGGTTGGGGAGAAAATTTGGCCCACACTAAAAAAATTCGAGCCTTGTTTTGGAAGAAAGGGTATTCTTTTGCAGAATATCAGCTGCCATTGGAAATACTTTCCGCAAACCATCAAAGAACATTAGAATTTTTCAAAACTATAAGAGATATAATTAAAAAAGATATATTTGAACATTCTGTTCGTAACCAATTCTCTCGAATCGAGCTTATGGGAGTAAGTTTAGGTGCAGTGATGGCCTGTCTGGTAGCCAACAATAACAATTTAATAAATAAATTATACCTATTAGTGCCCGGCAATTCTTTAGCGGAATCTCTGTGGTTGGGTATACGCACTCAGAATTTAAAAAAGGAATTTGAAAAACAAGGCATAAACCTAGAGCAATTGGAAAATTATTGGCACGACTTAGCGCCGCAAAATAATCTCAACTTTCCACAATCGCAAATTTGTTTAGTATTATCTCAAGCTGACGGGATAATCCCCTTTTCTTGTGGCCAGAAATTAGTAGAGTCTATGCAACAAACCGGGCTGAGGCCTGAAGTAAAAATTAATAGATTTTTTGGACACTACGGCACGATGGCAGCAATCTACTTATTCCCTAATCGATTCCTAGAACTCGTCAACCTGCCAGGTTGACGAGTTGGTCGAAAGGTCTAATAGTTCTTCTTGGTAAGTTTCTGGGCCAACATCGAATTTCCTATAGAATAAATCTTTGTTGATAATTATACTTCTCTTCCCTTCTCCAAAATAATCTTTAAAACTGGACCACTCGTAGGTTTTTAGAAAATTAAGTGCTTTTTTATTATCACGCAATAAAATATTTTTCCGATCAGAAAAAATTAAACTAAGAGGATTGATGTCTACATAGAAAGGTATATATAAATATTGTTTTTGATTAGAAACAGGAATAATTTTTGCGCTATTTTGAAACAAATAACCACTCCGGTCTCCATTTTTAATATTAAAATATTTAGTATAGGCATTGCCTAAACGTTTAACAAATTCTACTATACCGCCGTCCACTTGCTCATAAAGCAAAAGGTGATAATGGTTCGGCAACAAACTCCATTTAAAAACTTCGACTAATTTATTTTGCTCAAAAGCATCATCAGTTTCGAAAATTTTCTTTTCCGTTCTTATCTTACCCGGCTGATTGTTCAAAAAAAATAAATTCTCGACAAATCTCTCATAGTCTTTTTTGTCTTGAAAAATTTTGCGTTTCTCAATGCCTCGATTACAAACATGGGCTATATCTCCAACCATCTTTGTATTATATAAATTAACCAGACTACCCGTCAACCTCAACCTGCCAGGTTGACGGGTTAGTAAAGGTCAAGAGCGTAAAGGAGAAGGGCCATGCGGACATAGAGGCCGTTCTTGGCCTGGCGGAAATAGCCGGCACGAGGGTCTGCGTCCACCTTGGGGTCAATTTCAAAAACGCGGGGCATAACGTGAAGAATCAGAGAATCTTTTTTCATCCGAGCGAGAGTATTTTGGTCCACAAAAAATGATTTCTTGAGTTTCTCGTATTCCGCCTCATCCTGAAATCTCTCTTTGAAAACTCGTCCGACATACAAGACATCAATTTCCGGCAAAATAGAATCGATCTGCGGCAATTCTTTGAATTTAATTCCGGCGGCGGCTAACCGGTCTTTATAAACTTGAGGCAGAGCCAATTCTGTCGGGCCGATGAAATAAATTTCTAAATTTTTAAAGAGACAAAATAAGGGAATTAAGGAGTGGGCGTTGCGCTGATAGCGTAAGTCGGACATGAAGGCTATTTTAAGCCCGTCAATCTTGCCTAATTCTTTTTGGATGGAATACAAATCGTAAAGCGCTTGGGTCGGATGTTCGTTGGAACCATCGCCCGCATTAATGACTGGCACGCGGGAAACATCTGCGGCTCTTGCTGCAGCGCCATTCTCCGGGTGCCGTAAAACTATAATATCGCTATAGCCCCCGATTACTTTAATGGCATCCTCCAGGCTTTCACCTTTGGAAGCCGAAGAGGTTTTGGGGTCGGCCACCGAGATAACTCCGCCGCCCAGTTTAAGAGCCCCGGATTCAAAAGACAATCGGGTTCGAGTGCTAGTTTCATAAAACACCGTGGCCACAATCTTGCCGCTAAGTAATTTAGGCGCCTGGCCCTCGGCATCCGCCTCTTCTAGTTCTCGAGCCCGCTTAAATATCTTTTCCAGAATATTTTCGTCGGCAAATTGTTCTCCGTTTAGTATGTGGACCATATAATTTTAATTAAAATATTCCTTGTAAGATTTTATCTCCAGGTCTTCTATTTTATAGCGGGCCAGCGCTTTGATAAAAGCCCGGGCTAAATGTAAATCCGTAAATAAAGGAATCTGGTTGTCCACCGCGGCTCTCCTGATGCGAAAACCGTCGGTAACAATAGACCGCCTCGCATTCTCACTCCCCTTGCCGTCCATTGTGCTTAAGTTTACTACAAATCCGACTTGTTTGCTCTCAATTATATTGAGAGCATTGGGCGACTCTTGATACGCCTTGCGCACGATTATACAATCTATATTTTCACGTTTCAAGAAGATAGCCGTGGTGTCGGTGGCAAAAATCTTGTAGCCCAAGTCGTCTAGGCTTTTGGCCGTTTCTAAGAACTTTGCCTTGTTGACCACTCCGCCCAGAGAAAGCAGTACGGTTTTCTTCTTGAAGTCGAATCTATTAGCGCTTAGCACCGATTTAAGGAGAGCCTCATCATAATTTCGGCCGAAACAGGCGACCTCCCCGGTGGACGCCATTTCCACTCGAAGTATCGGGTCGGCGCCGGAGAGACGAGCGAAAGAAAATTGCGGAGATTTCACCACCACTCCTTTGGGGTATGGGAATTTGTATTTCCGCCCGGCGCGAAGAAAGCTGTCCACGGCAATCTCCGGCAAATTGGCATCCATTGCCTTAGAGAGTAGGGGGAAAGTCCTTGAGGCCCGCAGGTTAACTTCTATTACGAATGGTTGATTGTTCTTGACCAAGAACTGGATATTGAAGGGTCCGGTCACGCTAAGCTCTTTGGAAATTTTGGCCGCAATTTCTCGAATCTGAAATTCTGTAGAAGCGTAAACTCGCTGGGTTGGATACACAATGGTGGCATCCCCGGAATGAACTCCGGCATTTTCCACATGCTCGGATATTCCGAACACCAAGAGCTCGCCTGCCTGCGCCACCGCGTCAAATTCGAGTTCTTTGGCATTTTCAATATACTTAGAAATAATTACGGGATATTCGGGTGAGAGCACCGCGGCGCGAGTTATAAAATTTTCCAGTTGCTCTTTGTTGTAACACACGCTCATCGCCGATCCAGAAAGAACGTAAGAAGGACGCACCAATACGGGATAGCCCTCCTTCTCCGCAAATTTATCGGCTTCCGCCATGCTGGTGAAACTCTGCCATTCGGGCTGAAGAACTCCGAGTTTGTCGAGCATGGCCGAGAAAAGATTGCGATCTTCGGCGCGATGTATGTTCTCCGCCGTCGTTCCTAAAATATTGAAGCCTTCACGAGAGAGCTTCTGAGCCAAGTTGTTGGGTCTCTGCCCGCCGACAGAAATAATCAGTCCGTAGACAGACTCGAACTCCACGATATCGGCAACGGTTTCAAACGAGATATTCTCGAAATAGAGCCGGTCGGACATGTCGTAATCGGTCGAAACTGTCTCCGGGTTGCAGTTTATTATGATGGACTTAAACCCATGCCGCGAAAGATGAAGAGCGGTATATACCGAGGACCAGTCGAACTCCACCGAAGAGCCGATATGGTACGGGCCACTCCCCAGAACCGCCACCCCTTTCTTGCCCAGGGGTTTGACATCGTGGTGATGGCCATGATAGGTCAGGTATAAATAATTGGTTTGAGCCGGCACTTCCCCCGCCAAACTGTCTATGGAGAACACACTGGGCAAAATTTTCAATTTCTTCCGCAGTTTGCGTATCTGGAATTCGGTTTTCCCGCAAATACTGCCTATTTTTTTATCGGAAAAGCCGGCCTGTTTCATTTCTAACATCTTTTCTTTGCCTAAAACCGGATTTCGAATGAATTTCTTTTCTATTTCCACTATATTTTGAATCCTATACAAAAACCACGGATCAATCCCGGTAATTTTATAAATCTCTTCAGGACTCATACCATCGGCCAAACCTCGAGCTACTGCGAAAAGGCGTTTAGGAGTGGGGATAGAAATGAATTTTTTCAAATCAACCCCTGGCCAGCCATTATCGGTAATGCTCTCCGAGCTCCCTTGCATGCGCACCGCCTTCTGTAGCGCCTCTTCGAAACTTCGGCCGATGGCCATGACTTCACCCACGGACTTCATGGCGCTGCCTATGTGTTCCTCCGCTCCTTTAAATTTTTCCAAGTCCCACCTCGGCATTTTGACGACCATATAGTCCAGCGCCGGCTCAAAGAAACTCTGGGTGACTCTCGTAATTTTATTTTCTATTTGCAAGAGACTTTTGCCTAAGGCAAGCTTGCCAGCCACATATGCCAGGGGATACCCGGTCGCCTTGGAAGCTAGAGCGCTGGAGCGGGACAACCGCGCATTTACTTCTATCACGAAATAATCCAGTTCATCCCGTCCAAATGGGCGGAGCGAGCTGGCCTTGGGTTTTGGGTTTAATGCGAACTGGACATTGCATTCGCCGATTATCCCCAAACTCTCTACGATTTTTAGACTGGCTTTTCTTAACTCTTGATATTCCGTATTGGTAAGAGTCTGGCTGGGAGCCACCACGATGGAATCCCCGGTGTGGATGCCCAGAGGGTCGAGGTTCTCCATGTTGCAGACAGCGACAGAATTGTTATATTGGTCACGTACCACTTCATACTCGATTTCTTTGAAATGATGCAAGTATTTCTCTATCAAAACCTGCGGCGAAACGGCCAGAGCTTTTTTTACTATTTCTGAAAGCTCTTTTTGATTTTTCACCACCCCGGAATGCTGACCGCCTAAGGCAAAGGCCGCCCGGACCATGAGGGGGAAGCCCAAATCCTTGGCCACTTTTTTGGCTTCACTGAGGCTGGTCGCCGCGCCGGACGGCGGTACTGGAATGCCGATTTTCTTCAAGTGCGAAGCGAATTTCTCTCGGTCTTCGGTAAGGAGAATTGAGGAAAGCGGACTGCCTAAAACTTTGACATTGTATTTTTTGAGCACTCCTTTTTCAGCCAAGCGAAGACCGCAATTAAGGGCCGTCTGGCCACCGAAAGAAAGCAGAATGCCGTCCGGCCGTTCTTTTTTTATCACCTTTTCCACAAAATATTCCTGGAGCGGCAGAAAATAAACTTCGTCCGCGAGGTCTGGGGAAGTCTGGAAAGTGGCAATGTTGGGATTTATTAAAATAGTTTTTATTTTTTCTTCCTGCAGGGCTTTTATGGCCTGACTACCGCTGTAATCAAACTCCCCGGCTTGGCCGATTTGCAGGGCGCCAGACCCCAAGATAAGGATTTTTTTTAATTTTGATTTCATAAAATTTTTACCCCCTCCTTACTCCTCCCCCTATGTAGGGGGAGGCTGGGTGGGGGTATCCCTGCACATTTGAAGAAATAATCAAATATCCAATCGGTATCCATGGGGCCGGGAGAACTTTCCGGATGAAACTGGACGGACATAAGGGGCAGAGTCTCGTGGATTATGCCTTCATTGGTGTGGTCATTCGCGTTATAAAACCATTCTCGGAACCCCTTTGGAATTTTCTTTACCGCGAAGCCGTGATTTTGGGTAGTGAGAAATCCCCGGCCACTTTTGCTCTCCACGGCGGGCTGGTTCTGGCTTCTGTGGCCAAACTTGAGCTTGTAAGTGGTGCCACCCTGGGCTAGCGCCAAAATCTGATTGCCCAGGCAAATGCCCAGAGTCGGAATTTTTTTGGCAATAATTTTTTTGACGTTCCGGATAGTGGCGGCGGCTTTCTTGGGGTCGCCCGGACCATTGGAAATAATCACCGCCAGGAAAGGAAAAGGCAGACGAGTAACGTCGGTATCCCAGGGCACTACCGCAACCCGGAGCCCGCGCGCCGCCAAACGGCGGACGATATTCAATTTAGCCCCGCAATCAATTAAGATTACCGTCGGGCCGGCGGTACCATACATTTGTATTTTTTTAGCGGAAACTTGAGCCACTAGATTGGCCCGATTTGGGTTATAAAAAGGAATATTTTCTCGGCCGAACACGATTTTGCCGAGCATAACTCCTTGCTCCCGGAGCTTTTGAGTTATTTCTCTGGTATCTTTGACTTCCAAGAGGGGCACGCCGGATTGCCGGAGCCAGGCGCCCAAGGTCATTTTGGAAGTGTGATGTGAGGGCGTATCAATGTAGTTGGCAACTATCAATCCAGCCACCTGAACTTTTTTTGATTCCAGCTCCGCCTCGGCGGGGACTCCGTAATTGCCGATAAGGGGATAAGTCAGGACTAAAATCTGGCCGGCAAAGGAGGGGTCGGTCAAAGCCTCGGGATAACCCGCCATGCCGGTGGCAAAGACCACTTCTCCCGCCACGGATTTATCAGCCCCGAAGCTTAAGGCCTCGTATTCGCTTCCGTCTTTCAACATTAATTTTATCTTTTTATCTTTCATCTTTTTTTACCTCACCTTTAATTATGGTCATAACACCCCTACCCGGAAAAACCACGCCCTCAAACGGAGACCAGCCGCATTTCGTTTTTAAAATATTTTTTGTAATTTTGATAGGCTTTTCCATGCTCAGTATCGTAAGTGACCCTATATATCCTTCTTCAATCTTTCCATATTTTCCTGATATAAAATTATTCAAAAAATTTGCGGGATTTTGCGAACAAACCCTCGCTATATCTTCTGCTGTAAAATTATGCTCATGCATCAGCCAAGTTGTGAATGGCCCATAGGTATCTAGGTGTGGCAGGCCGGAGATGCCTTTTTCCTTCTCCTCCTTGGTATGAGGGGCGTGATCGGTAGCTAAATAATCAATTTCTCCGTTTTTCAAAAACTCAATTATTTTCAATCGGTCCACCCGGCGACGCAGGGGTGGATTCATTTGGAAAATTTTTCTATTGCCTTCATTCAGCATTTCCATATCAAAATATAAATGATGAGGTGTTATTTCCAAAGTTACGTTAACGCCCAGCTTTTTCGCCTTTATTATTTTTTCTAATCCCTCCAAAGTGGAAACATGACAAATTTTACCAGAGAGATTGTACTTTTGTATTAGCTCCAGGGCAAAATCTATTGCGGAAATTTCCGCCTCCGGAGGCCGCTGCAATTCATGCGCGGGTTCGTTTTTGTGTTTTTCTAAAATTTCCGGGTCTTCGCAATGGAAACTGACATACTGCCCCCGATACTTTGCAAGTACTGTTTCCAATTCTGGTAGAGAATTGAAAAATAAATCGCCCACCGAACGCCCAAAAAAAACTTTGTACGGTGCCCGGAAGGACAAGGGTTTGGTATTAGGACCAATGCCGGCGTATAACACTACTTCAACCGGACATTTCTTAGTCAGTTCTTTTTTCTTTTCGTAACTCGCATCATCTATGGGCGGTATAGGATTATTCGGCATCTCAGCAAATGCCACCACTCCGCCATTTATTGCCGCTTCCCCCGCCGTAGTGAAATCTTCTTTGTAATCTTGAGTGTGACTTGTGTCCTCTCTCGCATGCACATGCAAATCAATGAATCCGGGGAATATTAATTCATTTTTGAAAAGAATATCAGCAACTCCTGTCGGTTCAGAAACTTTTGTGATTAATCCAGTTACTTGGTCGATTTCAATTCGGCTCCGTTTTAACTCTGCACTATTTACTATTGTGCCTTCTATACTAAGCATAATATTTTTGACAAAAAAATAGTCCCTTGGAAGGGACTTGGGGCAAATGACATATAATATGTGCGCGAGGTGTTCTTCTTATTCTTCTTGAAAATTATTTCGCGCATTGGGCATAATGGTAGCACAGGCTTGAAAAAGTTGCAAATTCATATATTATATAAAGATATGCTGATACCCACAGTAATAGAAAAATCGCAATTCGGGGAGCGGGCTTACGACATATACTCGCGGCTTCTGCGGGAGCGCATTATATTTTTGGGTGGGCCGATAGATGACCATACAGCCAATATTATTATCGCTCAACTTCTTTTCCTAGAATCCGAAGACGCCAAGAAGGATATTTATCTTTATGTAAACTCCCCTGGCGGATCGGTCACTTCTACTATGGCTATCGTGGACACTATGAACCATGTCCGGCCGGACATCTCTACCTTTTGCGTCGGCCTGGCCGCTTCCGGCGGAGCAATTATTTTGTCCGCGGGCAAAAAAGGCAAGCGTTATATCTTGCCCAATGCGGAAGTGATGATTCACCAGCCAATGGGCGGAGTGGAAGGCCAAGCGTCAGACATCGCCATCACCGCGAAACATATTTTAAAAACGAGAGATAATCTAAATAAACTTTTGGCAAAGAATACCGGCAAGACTTTAGCTCAGATAGAGAAAGATGTGGAAAGAGACTTCTTTATGGATGCCGAAGAGGCGAAAAAATACGGAATTATTGACGACATAGTCACTAAATCTAAAACCCTAGCCACTAAGACTGACTAAACTTAAGATGGGAGAATTCTCTAAAGAATTTTATAAAAAGGGAAACGAGGATTTCAGAAAAAGATTTGCTAGTTTAGATATAACTCCAGGAGAAGCTGATCAAATGAAAAATTGGCGAGGCAGGGAGGGTGTTTTAAATTATCTTCTTCTTGGAGAAAATGACTTGAAAAATGGTAAAACTTTAGATATTGGCTCTGGAACGGGCCAGTTAGCTATAGATTTAGCTGGACAAGCAGAAATCGTTTCCTATGATCCTCTTTCTGCTCCTTTGATTCTTCTGGGTACGAATAAACCAAAATTATCCGAGGAAATTGCCAGAAAAAATGCGGTAAGGGGTATTGCGCAAGTATTACCATTCAAAGACAATACTTTTGAACGTGTCATTTCTTTATACAGTGTTCCTCGTTATTTTTCTACCGCAGAAAAAGCTACTGAATTTATACGAGAAATTTTGAGAGTACTAAAAATGGGAGGAGAAATAAGATTATATCCCTTGATAATTAACTCAGAAGAAGTCTCAAGCCTTTCTCCACTAAGCGATTATATAAAGTGGCCAATGCGATTACGAGATAGGTTTTTGCCGCTTTTAGAACAGGAGATAGCAAAAGATGAAAAACATAAGTATACAATAAATGAAATCGTGCCTGACCCAGAATTTCCTAATCAGGTTTTAGTTGTTGTAAAAAAGATTAATTGGATAAACCCTATCCCCTAGACAGACTAAGGCTTATTTGTTATATTAAATATGTTAATTTTTAAAAATTTATTTTCTTGGTTTATAGGAATATCCCATATATTATGAAGCGCTTCTATGACAATCTGGCACTGTTCAGCAGATTAAATGCAACATCAAGTTTCTTAAGAGAAGAAAACCTAGGAATATAATGGCCTGTTCTTATAAGCTGGGTATGGGCTTATGAGCTTAACAACAATAATATTAGTCGGAGCCGCAGTGCTCCTTTTGGGCGCGGGTATCGGTTACTATCTGCGAGTTATCGTCGCCTTGGGCAAGAGACGCTCTATTGAAATTGACATCAAGCAGATGATGGTGGCGGCCCGGGAAGAGGCGCAAAAAATATCGGATGAAGCCAAAAAAGCTTCCGAAGAAAAACTAGCGACGCTTAAGGAAGAAGAAAAAAAGAAAGAGCAGGAATTTAAAGAAACGGAAAAAAGACTGATAAAAAAAGATGAATTTTTGGACGCGCGGCAAATGGAAGTTAACAAGGAGGCGGAGGACATAAAGCTAAAGGTGGAAGAGATAAAAAAGATCCAGGAAAAAATCCTCCGGGTGGAAGAAGAAAAAGGAATAGAGCTAGAACGGGTGGCGAATCTCTCCGCGGAAGAAGCCAAGGCGGAGCTCCTGCGGGATATAGAGAAAAAATACGAGGAGGACCTGGTGATTAGAATCCAAAAGCTGGAAAGCGCCAACGAAGAAAAATTGGACCGCCGGGCCAAGGATATTTTGGCCACTTCCATCCAGCGACTGGCCTCCTCCACCGCCTCGGAGCTGATGACCACGGTGGTTTCCATCCCCAACAACGAAATCAAGGGCAAAATCATCGGTAAAGAAGGTCGCAACATCCGGGCTTTTGAGCGCGCTGCCGGCGTGGAGCTTATTGTGGACGACACTCCCGGCTCCATCATCATCTCTTCCTTTGACCCGGTCCGACGGCAAGTGGCGCGACTAGCCCTGGAGAACCTGATTCTGGACGGCCGGATTCAGCCGGCGAAAATAGAGGAACTGGTGGAAAAAGCCAAGGAAGAAATAAACAAAATAATAAAGGAGAAGGGCGAGCAGGCGGTGTACGAATGCGGGATATTCAATTTTGACCCCCGGATTGTCGCCATTATCGGCCGGCTATACTTCCGCACCAGCTACGGCCAGAACGTGCTCCAGCACTCCATTGAGATGGCGCACATCGCCGGCATGATAGCGGAAGAGTTGGGGGCGGATGTTGCCATCGCTAAAGCCGGCGCCCTGGTCCACGACATCGGCAAGGCCTTGGACCACGAAGTGCAGGGCACGCACGTAGAGATAGGAATCCGCATCCTTCAGAAATTCGGCGCAGATGAGCGGATTATCACCGCCATGAAATCCCACCACGAAGACTACCCTTATGAAACCATAGAGGCCATCATCGTCCAGACTGCCGATGCCATCTCTGGCGGGCGGCCGGGCGCCAGACGGGATTCGGTGGAAAATTATCTAAAGAGACTGCAGGAGTTGGAAACTCTGGTTAACTCCTTCCCCGCCGTGGAAAAATCCTACGCCCTGCAGGCCGGACGGGAAATTCGTATATTTGTCACACCGGAGAAAATTACTGATGCCGAAGCCAAGCTCATGGCCCGGGATATCGCCATTAAGATAGAACAGGAGCTTAAATATCCGGGAGAAATCAAGGTAACCCTCATTCGAGAGACACGGGTTATAGAATATGCGAGATAGTTGCGTTAAAATATCCTTAATATATAATGATTAGGTAGTAATTATATAGGTAAAAATGGTCGAAATATTAAAAAGTAGACTTTAATTCATATGAATAAACAAGCATTAGTGGAGTGGGTACACGGAAAGCTCGGTGGTACCAAAGTCCAGGCAGAGGAAATAGTGGATGGCCTGTTTGAGGCCATCGTCAATACCCTCAAAAAAGGAGACGAGGTTTCCGTCGCCGGCTTCGGCATCTTTTCGGTCAAGCAGAGAGCGGCCCGCATGGCCCGGAACCCCAAGACCGGAGAATCCGTAAAAGTAGCCGCTACCAGAGTTCCTAAATTCCGCGCCGCAAAGGCTCTGAAAGATGCAGTGAAATAAATTCCTGTCCCGCATTTCTGCGGGATTCTCTCGAGAGAAATCATAGGAAACATAAAAACGCCCCTGGGGGCGTTTTTATGTTTATTCTACTTTCTAGTATTTCCTAATCACTGCTTTGACTATGCCCACCACATTCAGGGAATGTTCCGGGTATATAGGCTGGCAGTTGGCATTTGCTGGCTCAAGCCATTTTTTGCCTCCTTTTTCTCTTAAATATTTCATGGTAAATTCCCCATCCACTTCCGCAATCACAATCTCCCCGTCGCGAGCTAGCGTGGCCCGCTCTACCAACACATGGTCGCCTTCCTCAATATGAGCGTCAATCATGGAATCCCCATCCACTTCTAGCATATAGGTGAGTTCCTTCTTGGCTATCAGAAAGTCGTCCAAATCGACCGTATCATATAATTCGTCCACCTCGCTGGGCGGTCCCGCTTTCACCAGACCAGCCATGGTGATTTCACCGAAAGAGTTGGAGGGAACGAGCCGGCCCAGATGGTCTTTGGCCACCAGACCTGCGTGGACCATCTTCTCCACAATTTTAAAAACCGCGTTCTTGGATTTGAAGCCAAAAAGCTTGAGCATCTCAGAATAAGTGGGCATCCGTTTATTTTTTTGATAAAAATTTTCCAGTTTGCTTTGATGTGTATTTTTCATAAATTACGAGGCCCGTTGAAGGCGTATCCTTTTTAGGGGGTTTGGCGAGCGACGGCGAGCCAACTTCAGGGTTTTTAAAGCTTAGAAAAACCCGTACCCTAAAAAAGATATGCCGAGAAAGGGCCTTCTGCTATGAAAGCGCACTTTCTTAAGCAGAAGTTTATGATTCCGGGCATCACGGGAATAATCCTCGCCGCGCAAAATCTTAAGGTCAATTATCTTGTTAATTTTTTGTATCTCCTTCTCTAACATTTTTAAATATTGTGTTTGTGACATGACTATTTAAAGGAGTGAAACGACTATAAAAATAGTCACCCCGTGAAATCCTCGCTTCGCGAGGAGGCTACTTTGTAGCCTATTTCACTGGGGTAAAATAAAATATACTCGCTTCGCTCGTTATTTTAATTTAATAAATACCGACTTAATTAGTATAAGTGAACGAGCGTTCACCTGTCAACATGTTACCTGTGGATAACTTCGTAAGGATAAAAAATTATTTTTGGAAACCCTCCAAAATAAAATTTTTCTACTAAAATCGCGATCGCGAAGTTAGTAGAACAACCTTAATTTTAACCTTTAGCTACTTGCTTGTTTTATCGTAGTCTAGTTCTACCGCTCGTCTTACCACCTTATCTAGAAAATAAAACCAGTGGTCGAAATCTTTTTTCTTATTATTTTTCTCCCAATTAGTTTTCATCTCTTCCGGCGTTGTCCAAGCAAGAGAGAAATTTTCATGTTCCTCCATAGGAAACATGTCGCGTGCGCAAGGCGATTTTTGTCCTTGGCTCTGCTGTAAAAATGGCACAATGCTTCAGCAATCTTCTCAACATGCAGAAAGTCGTGGAGTCCGCTTTCTTCAGTAATTTCTCGCAATACTCCGCCTTCAATATCTTCAGCCTCATCTACCCCGCCGCCAAACAGCCTCAGCCTTCCGTCGGTGATATCCCTACCCACTGCGTATTTCTGATTTTCGGGGTCAAAGACAACTCCGCATCCCCCGTCTCTTCTTTCTTCATTCTCTCTCCTTATTCCAAATTCACGGATATCTTCAGAATTTTTCATTTTTTTTATTATACCAATTGCTTCTGGACGACTAGGTCTTGCCTAGTCAATTTTACACGTTCACTCTCGGTCGGTATTGGATGGCCTCTAGGATGTGGTCGGCGGTGACTTCCTCGGCACCTGCCAAGTCGGCGATGGTGCGGGCGATTTTGATGACTCGGTGATAGGCTCGGGCGGAAAGCCCCAAGCGCTCCGCGCTGTCGTCCAGCATCGCC
>MFVV01000004.1 GCA_001786225.1 Candidatus Nomurabacteria bacterium RIFCSPLOWO2_12_FULL_46_14
AAACAATCCTGATTTTCGCGCCGATGCCGTTAAATCGCCTAACGATGTCTTCATAGCCGCGAAGAATTTGATAAACATTACGCAGAATAGATTTACCCGGAGCTGCCAGCATGGCGAGCATAATGACCACCGAGGGTCGGAGAGCTGGCGGGCAGACCAGTTGGCCGGGCTTCCATTCCGTGGGGCCATGGACGAAGACGCGATGCGGGTCGGCGAGGAGGACATTGGCCCCGAGATGATTAAGCTCCGTCAGGTATATAGCCCGGTTCTCATAAACCCAGTCATGAATGAGGGTCTGGCCTTTGGCGCAGGCGGCAACGAGGCCGAAAAACGGCAGATTATCTATATTTATTCCCGGGTAAGGCCGGGCTTCAATTTTATCTTCTAGCGCCAGGAGTTTAGAGGGCTGGATTAATATGTCTATCAGTTTGGTTCGCCGGTTACGGGAGAGATAATTTTTCAAAATTTTATAGCGCAGACCCATTTTTTTAAGTTTATAGAGTTCCAATTCCAAAAATTCCACCGGACAGCGTTTGATTTGGAGCTCCGAATTGGTGGCAATCGCGGCGGTCAGCCACATCATGGATTCTATCGGGTCTTCACTGTTGTAGTATTCCACTTTTTTATTTATTTCTTTAAGGCCGTAGACGGTAATGGTGGTAGTATTCGCGCCTTCTATTCTCACTCCTAGTTTTTCAAGGAAAAAGCATATTTCCTGCACCATATAATTTGCGCTCGCGAATTTGATGGTAGTTTTGCCGGGAATCAAAGCCGCCGCCATCAGCAAATTTTCGCAGGCAGTATCGCCGGATTCATACATTATTATTTCCGCTGGCCGGAATTTGCCCCGGATTAACCGATAGTTCTGATTGGTCACTTTAACTTCTACGCCGAGCTCGGCCAATCCATAGATATGGGCGCTGATGGTTCTTTTGCCGAGCTTACAGCCTTCCGCATGGGGCAGGGAGAAAGTTTTTAAATGGTGAATCAGTGGCCCGGCTAGCATGATGATACTGCGAGTTTTGATGGCGGCGTTGATGTCCAAGTTTTCCATCTTGAATTTTTTGGGCGGCCTTACCTCTAGGCTCTGGGGTCCTGTCCATTTTATCCGGACACCGATGCTCTGAAGAACCTCTATGACCCGATATACTTCTTCAATCCGAGAAATGCCGTGAAGAATAGTGGTCCCTTGATTCAAGAGAGAAGCGCATAAAAGACCCACCGAGCCGTTTTTGGAAGTGTTGGTGGTGATGGCGCCCCGGAGTTTCCGTCCGCCCTCTATAATGAAATCATTCGCGATTTTTGTTTTCTTTGTTCTCATCTTTTTGTGCCGGGAGGGAGAATCGAACTCCCATGAGTTGCCTCGCACGATTTTGAGTCGTGTGCGTCTACCAATTCCGCCATCCCGGCGGTTTACAAATCTTACTTGAATTTGCCAAAAAAATCAATTACAATTGCTGTATGTCCAACTTGTACTCCAATTCAATTTTTTGGATTGAGACCGGCAAAATCAAACCCAATCCCTACCAGCCTCGGCGGGATTTTGACGAAGCGCGCCTCCTGGATTTAGCGGATTCCATAAAACAATACGGGGTTCTCCAGCCCATCGTTATCTCCCGAACAGAGGTGGAAAAGGAAGACGGCGGAATTGTGGCGGAATATGAGCTTATCTCCGGCGAGCGCCGCTTGCGCGCGGCCAAGTTGGCCGGCGTGGCCCAGGTGCCGGCGATTATCCGCGCCGGCGACACCGCTATGATGAAGTTGGAACTCGCCATTATTGAGAACTTGCAACGCGAGGACCTGAACGTCGTGGACCGGGCGCGGGCCTTTGAACGGTTGACTAAAGAATTCAAATTCACCCACGCGGAAGTGGGCAGGAAAATAGGCAAGAGCCGGGAATTTGTTTCCAATTCTCTGCGCATTTTGTCTTTAACTCCCGAAATTCTGGAGGCCATCTCCCAAGGCAAGGTAAGCGACGGCCACACTCGGCCCATTCTGATGCTCCGGGACCACCCGGAAGAACAATTGGTCTTGTTTAAAGAAATAGTCTATAAAAAAATCACTGTCCGAGAAGCGGAGCGCCTGGCTCGTAAGATAGCCTTTGACCGCGTGCGCAAGAAAGAATTCCTGCCCGAACCAGAAGTGGTGGAATTGGAAGAAGAATTTCAGCAAAAGCTCGGCACGCGAGTGCACATCGACCGGACTGCCCAAGGCGGCCAGATTAAAATTGATTTTTTCTCTCTGGCGGACTTGCGAGCTATTTTGGAAGCGATAAATAAATCGGGGGAAGATAAGAGCCCGACAGAAATGCTGGAGAATTATATTGCCGTCAATCCGGAAGAGACGGAACACTTGGAAAAAACCGAGGCGGAAAGAGCTTCTGAAGATAAGGATCAGGCGGAAACTCTGCTTTACGATATAAATAATTTTAATCTCTAGAGACCCGCTACTTTATTTGGTTCCGAAAGATTTAAGTTTGGAGAGCAGAGTGTTTTGTTCCAGATAATTCCGGATGTGTTTTTTGGCGACCGAAGTTTTGGTGTGCTCCAGCCATTTGCTGGACGGATGGCAGTCCCGCTTGTTCATAATCTCCACGATATCGCCATTACGGAGATTGGAAAATATCTGGGTCATTTTGCCGTTAACCTTGACGCCAGAAATATGGTCGCCGATATCCGAATGAATGGAATAAGCGAAATCAATCGGCGAAGAATCTTCCGGCAGGTCTATAACATCGCCTTTAGGCGTGAAGACGAAAATCCGATTATTGAAAAAATCCATTTTCAGGTGTTTAATGAATTCTTCGGGATTTTCCGGAACATAGTTCAGATTTTTCAGCTCCTGCATCCACTTTAATCCGGATTTTTTGTCATGAGTTTTTTTGTTGTCTTTTTCTTTATAGGCGAAGTGAGCGGCTATGCCGTAAGCCGCTTCGGCGTGCATTTCCTCGGTTCGTATCTGGATTTCCGCCACGCCAGTGGGCCCCGTAAAAACAGTGGTGTGGATGGAACGGTAGCCGTTGGGCTTGGGCAGGGAAATATAATCCTTAATTCTGCCCGGCAGGGGCTTCCAGATAGAATGGACGATGCCCAGCACTTTATAGCATTCCGCCACCGTTTTCACCATGACCCGTAAAGCCACAATGTCGTATATTTTATCCAGGTCCATATTGTATTTCAGGAGCTTGCGGTACAGGCTGTATTTATGCTTGACCCGATAGTCAATCTCCGTAAATTTTATTTTGTTTTTCCTAAGCTGGCGAATCAGTTCCGCCCGGACTTCCGCCAGGGATTTTTTATAAATGGCCTCTTTTTCCCGAATTATTTCTGCCACCTGCGCGTATTCTTTGGGGTAAGCGTAGGGGAAGGCGGCGTCCTCCAGAGCGCCTTTTAATTTCCCCATACCCAGGCGATTAGCTAAAGAAGCGTAGACCTCTATGGATTCTATGGCGATGCGCTGTCTTTTGTCTTCCCGGAGAGAAGAGAGGGTTCGGAGATTATGCAGGCGGTCGGCGAATTTAATAATCAGCACCCGGATGTCGTCGGCCATGGCCACAAAAAACTTGCGCAAACTCTCTATGTGCCGCTCGTGCCCTCGGTATTTCAGGGTGCCGAGTTTAGTGACCCCCTTAACTAGAAAAAGAACGTCTTTGCCGAATTCTTTCTCCAGCTCCGCTTCATTCACCTTGGTATCTTCCAAAAGGTCGTGCAGGAGTCCCGCCACGATAGTATTGACCCCCACTCGCAGTTTGCCCAAAAGTTTGGCGGTTTCAAACACATGAGAAAAATAAGGCTCGCCGTTGAGCCTTCGCTGTCCGATATGAGCCTGCTCCGCGAACTTGTAGGCCTTTTTTATAAAGTCCTCTTCTTTTTTGGTTATTTTACCCTTAAGAAGATCGATTAATTCTTTAACATCCGCCATGAGATAAATTATAGCACATAGTATTTTTCGTTACTTGATTTTAGCTTTATGCGGATTATGGTTGGGGCAGGATTTATTGGAACAGCGTTCCGGAATGGTTTTGGTACCCTCCATCATCAAACTGCCGCATTCCTTGCAAATATTTCCAGTGGGCTTGGATTTCATGGCAAATTTGCATTCCGGATAATCAGAACAGGAATAGAAGATGCCGAATCTACCGCGCCGTTCTGTCAGGTCGCCGACTTTGCAGACAGGGCAGGGCACTCCGGTTTTCTTTCGGGCCTCTTCTGCTTCATCTTTTTTAATGAATTTGCATTTGGGGTAGCGGGAGCAGGAAATAAAAGTGCCAGAGCCGTCTCGCCGCTCTCGCACCACCAGCTTGCCATCTTTCTTATCTCCACACTCGGGGCAGGCTTCGCCGGTTTCCTTTGGACCCTGAAGCTCCGTGCCATCTGTTTGCAGAGCGCCGTCGCAGAAAGGGTAATCAGAGCAGGAATAAAACTTGCCGACGCGAGAGAGTTTGATAATCATTTTTTTGTCGCATTTCGGGCATTTAATATTTTCTGGTGCGTCGCCCAGATTGGTGGCTTTTTCCAGTTTTTCTTTAGACTTCACTTCTTTAAGAAATGGGCCGTAGAAATCTCGCAAGGTTTTCTCGTATTCCCGCTCTCCCCGAGAAATTTCGTCCAGTTCGTCTTCCATCTCCGCGGTAAAAGTGTCGGAAATATATTTAGCAAAATGTTGCTCCAGAAAATCAGACACGACTTCGCCGACATCAGTAGGGAATAGGGTCTTGCCTTCTTTATTTACATATCCACGGTCTTCAATCGTTCTCATAATAGAAGCATAGGTAGAAGGTCTGCCGATGCCTCTGCTTTCAAGCTCTTTAATGAGGCCGGCTTCGGAATATCTGTCCGGCGGCAAGGTAAATTTTTCCTCGCTTGTGAGATCCAGTAATTTTAATTTTTCTCCGACAACGCATTTTGGTAATTCCACATCTTCTCCTCTGGCATCGCTGTCTACTTTGAGCCAGCCCGGAGAAAGCAGTCGGGAGCCGGTGGCTGTGAAATCAGGGATTGCGGAAGTCGGACTTCTGCCAATTGGCGGAAGTCCGACTTCCGCAATATTCGCGCTGATTTTAGTTTTTAATAATTTTGCATCGCTCATTTGCGAGGAAACAGCTCGCTCCCATATCAGCTTGTATAATTTGTTTTGTTCCTCTGTGCCGGCTTTAAGATTGTCTATGTGGGTCGGCCGGATAGCTTCATGGGCCTCCTGGGCATTTTTGGATTTGGTTTTGTAAATTCGCGCCTGGGAATATTCCTTGCCGTATTTTTTTTGGATAAAAGATACGATTTGTCCTTGGGCAACAGCGGAGATATTGGTGCTGTCGGTGCGCATATAAGTAATGTGGCCCGCCTCGTAGAGCTTCTGGGCTATCTGCATCGTCCGGGAAGGGGAGTAACCCAAGCGAGTGCTGGCAGTTTGTTGTAAAGTAGAGGTGGTAAATGGAGCTCGTGGCGAACGTTTTTGATTGGATTCTTTAACATCGGTTATAATCCACTTTTCTTTGCGGCCTTCTGTCATTATTTTTTCCACCAGTTTCTCATCTCGGGGTTCTTGTGAACACTCAAGAGTAAGTCGGCTCTCCAAGGTCGGACCTTCGGACTCCTTAAGGTCCGACCTTTTTCCACTGCTAGTTTCAAATTCTCCCCAAATTTTCCAGAATTTTTCCGGTACAAAAGCCCGGATTTCTCGTTCCCGCTCCATTATTATGCGCAAGGCCGGGGACTGGACACGTCCCGCAGAAAGTCCGTAACGCACTTTCTTCCAAATAAGCCCGGAGAGGTCGTAACCAACCAGCCGGTCCAGCACTCGGCGGGCTTCTTGGGCTTTACGTAGGAAAGTATCAATTTTCCTCGGATGTTTCAATGCTTCTTCTATCGCTTCTTTGGTGATTTCATGAAAGACTATCCTCTCTATTGATGCCTGAATTTTATTATCTTTTTTCAGAAGTTCTTCTATGTGCCAGGCTATTGCTTCACCTTCACGGTCGGGATCTGTGGCGAGCAACACTTCGGTAGCTTTATGAGCCAGAGCTTGTAATTCATGAACTATTTTTTCTTTACCTTTCGATATCTCATAATGAGGAATAAAACCAGACTCTATGTCAATCGCTTTTTTGTTGGACTTAGGTAAATCCCGGATATGCCCCACCGAAGCGCGCACGGTAAAAGCGCCTTCTAAATATTTTTCAATAGTCTTTGCCTTGGAGGGCGATTCGACAATTAATAATCGCATGACTTCCAGTATTACACGAAATACTTTTCTTTTGCAAATTTACGCTAACCGCATTTCTCCTATTTCTTCTTTAATTAACTCTTTTATTTCCATAACTGAAAGAAGGGCGTTGGCGGTCGGGATGGGCATTTTCATTTGGACCAGCAATTCGTCACGGGGCACCGGCTCCCGGAGTAAACTTACTACCCTTTTTTCTTCTGGAGATAAATCCGCGAAGAGTCTGGCTTGTCTCTCTTCTTTATTCGGTAGTTCAAAGCCCAAGGCCTCCAGCACATCCGCGGCGCAAGTGGCTGGCACGGCTCCCTGGCGCAAGAGCCGGTTTATACCTTTAGCATTGGGCGAAAAAATTGAACCGGGCACGGCTAGCAAATCCCGGTTATATTCCGTGCAAAGTCTTGCGGTAATAAGTGTGCCGGATTTTTCCGCCGCCTCCACCACTAGCGTTGCCTTAGATATCCCCGCCATCAGGCGATTGCGCATCGGGAAACTCCAAAGGGTCGCCTTGAAATCTGGTTCAAACTCGGACATTAGGCATCCGCCGCGCCGGAGAACTTCTTCCATTAGTCTGATGTTGGTCTTGGGATACATGGCTTCCGGAGAGAGACCGGAGCCCGGGAAAACCAAAACCCTAAGCCCGACTTCCAGAGCTTTGTGGTGAGCAATGGCGTCTATGCCCATAGCCAGGCCAGAGACGATGACTATGGGGTAGCCCTTCAAGCCTTCAATTATCTTCTCGCAGGCCTCCCGGCCATAGGCAGTGAACTTGCGGGAGCCTACCACGCAAAGGTATATTAAATTTTCCGGAGGCAGTTCGCCTGCGACCCAAAGATTCTTGGGGGGCTGGGGAATCTCTAGGAGCGCTTTCGGAAATTCTTTTTTATCCAGTTTTCTTATTTGCGGTTGCATTGAATTAACATTATAATACTAAAAGCTGAAAGCTAAAAGCTACAAGCTTCTATTATGTTGGACATAAAATTCATCCGGGAGAATAAAGACATAGTCAAGGCTGGCGCCAAGAAGAAGAGAGTAGAAGTGGATATAGACCAGTTGCTTGTCTTGGACGGCGAGCGCCTGGATTTGCTCAAGTTGGTGGAAGATTTGCGAGCGGAAATAAACAAAGTTTCCAATAATATTGGCCGCAACCAGGAGATGACACAAAAAGGCCAGCTGATTGAGGAGATGCGCGGTGTCAAAGAAGAAATAAAAGAAAAGGAAGAAAGATTAAAAAGCGTTATGGAGGAGTGGCAAAAGCTGATGCTCCAGGTGCCGAATGTGCCGGACATGTCCGTGCCGGAAGGCAAGTCGGATGAGGAAAATAAGGAAATCCGCGCTTGGGGCGAAAAACCGAATTTTGATTTTGAACCCAAAGACCATATGCAAATAATGGTTGCCCTAAAAATGGCGGATTTTGAGAGAGGCACCAAAGTGCACGGCTTCCGGGGATATTTTTTGACCAGCGCCGGCGCCGAGCTGTCCTTCGCGATTTGGAATTACGCCATTGATTTCTGGCGAGATAAAGGTTTTCCCTTAGTCATACCGCCAGTCGTCAACCGCAAGGCTAATTTCTTGGGCACCGGTTTTCTGCCCGCAGGCGAAGAAGATTTGTATAAAATGGAAGACGGGGATTATTTAGCCGGCACCGCGGAGGTGCCTTTGATGGGCCTCCACAGCGGAGAAATTTTGGATAAAAAAGATTTGCCACTTAGATATTTGGGCTTCTCTCCGTGCTTCCGGCGAGAAGCCGGTAGCCACGGCAAAGACGTCAATGGCTTAATCCGAGTGCACGAGTTTTTTAAAGTGGAGCAGGTAATTTTATGCGAGGCTAATCATGAAGTTTCGGTAAAATTACACGAAGAGATAAACCGCAACACCGAAGAATTCATTGAGAGTTTGGGCATCCCGTACCGAACCGTAATTAATTGCGGCGGCGACCTTGGCTTGGGACAAGTAAAAAAATACGATGTGGAGCTTTGGGTGCCGAAAGAAAACAAATACCGGGAAATCGGCTCCGCTTCTTATTTTCATGATTTCCAAACCAGACGGCTGGGTATTAGATACAAGGATGAAGAGGGTAAGATGCATTACACTCATTCCCTGAACGCTACCGCGATTGCCACGCCGAGAATTCTTGTTTCTCTGATTGAGAACTATCAGCAAGCCGACGGCTCGGTGGGGATTCCGGAAGTCTTGCGGAAATACATGGGCAATCGAGAATTCATCCAATGAGGCAAACAAGGCAAGTTCTAAATTCTCCCCGACTCTCCGAGTTAAAAAAGCAACGCCAGCAGAAAAAAATGCTCCGCCGGAGCTTGATTTTGATTCTGCTCCTAATTCTCTGCGCTACCCTCGTCGTTCTCGCGCGCAACGAAAAAGTCAATATAAACTCGGTAAAAGTGATGGGTAATAAAGTCGTGGACCCCGAGGCGGTGCGGGGGGTGGCGGAGCGCGAACTTGAGGGTTTTTATTTTTGGCTTTTGCCCAAAACCAATTTTCTGATTTACCCCCAAAGCTCCATTGAACGGGCCCTGGCGGCGGAGTTTCCCAGATTTAAAACCGTGTCTATCGGCATTAGGAAG
>MFVV01000005.1:0-8454 GCA_001786225.1 Candidatus Nomurabacteria bacterium RIFCSPLOWO2_12_FULL_46_14
AGAATGTTTGACCCGAGAAAGCTATCCGCAGTACACCATTTGACGGGGACATAACTGGTCCCCACCCTTCCCGTACGCGCGCAACAAAGTGGAACTCCCTATAAACTCTTGGACAATTTCCATAAAATTCACTATCATTGTAATTGATGAAAGCTAAAGGATACTTTCTAACATATACAATATAATGGTATATCTTCCTAAAACTTATGTCAAATAATAATCAAGGCTCAAAAATAGCCAAAAACTTGAAGAAAATCCGGCAGGACAAGGGTATTTCCCAAGACCGCCTGTCCAAGCTGGCGGATTTATCCCTTAATACCGTTGTTACGGTAGAATCAGGCGTGAATCCAAATCCTACCATTGAGACACTTACCAAAATCGCTAAGGCATTAGAAGTCGGGGTTGATGATTTAATTAAATGACCATGGCAAACGGAAACGGCAAACAATTCAAATTCATAGACCTGTTTGCGGGCATTGGCGGTGTCCGTATCGCTTTTGAGCGTGTTGGCGGCAAATGCGTTTTTACTTCCGAGTGGGACGAGCCGTGCCAAGTCATGTATGAAGCAAATTTTGGCGAAAAACCTTTTGGCGATATTACAAAGCTTGTCGCCGAGGATGTGCCTGACCATGACATTCTAACTGGCGGCTTTCCATGCCAAGCGTTTAGCATTATCGGCAACAAACTTGGATTTGCCGACACGCGAGGAACTTTGTTTTTTGATGTTGAACGAATTTTGAAAGCAAAACAACCAAAAGCGTTTTTGTTGGAGAATGTAAAACAACTAACGACGCACGACGGAGGGCGAACTTTCAAAGTCATTTTGGAACACTTGGAGAAATTGGGATACTTCGTGCATTACAAGGTTCTCAACGGACTTGATTTTGGAGTCCCGCAGAAAAGAGAACGAATAATGATCGTTGGCTTCAAACAAAACTATCCCTTTGAATTTCCAAAACATGGAACGGAAACAAAAACGCTTTCGGATATTTTAGAGCCGGAAGCTAAAATTGATAAAAAACATTTCTTGAGCGACTACTTCCGCAAAAAACTTCAACGGAAATTAAAAGAGCAAGACAAAAAAATTACCACCCGTCCGGTTGTGTTGCACGAGAACAAAGGCGGCAATCTCGGCATACATCATTTTTCTTGCGCTTTGCGCGCCAACGGCTCATACAATTATGTTACTGTGAACGCCGAACGGCGACTTACGCCCAGAGAAATGTTGCGCTTGCAGGGTTTCCCCGACACGTTCAAGATGGTCGTCCCCGACACGCAAGTTAGGAAACAGGCGGGCAATAGCGTTGTTATCCCAAAGATTGAAGCCGTGGCGCGCGCAATGACGCAAGCCATGTCTCAAAAACCGCAACGCAGGCCGGTTCAGGTTGATTTATTCAATGAGCAAAAATTAGAAAGAATATATGCGCACAAATAATTTATCAAAGAAAGCATTGGACTTGGTGATTCGCAAATCGCGCGTTCACTTGTACAAACCAATTCAAATAGCTGAAATTTTGTATCATCATCGAACAGAGCGCGGTTGGGATTTAAGCGATTTGGAATCTTATCGCAATGTTTCCAAACGTTGGCGCGATGAAGTGTCTTTGCTTTTGGTTGGACGACGAAGCACGTCAAGCCAAAAATATCAGGATAATGTTTTTGAAGCCAATGCCATGCCGCCGGAATTGCTGGCAAAACTCGGCATGATAAACAAGAAAAGCAAGGGGGCTGTTGAGGCGTACGTCTACAAAGCGTTGGAGGCGCGCCTTTCGTCTGTTCGGGAAGTCGAGGAGTACATTAGAAAATCAACGCCGGATACTTTTGATCTGAAAAAATTGGTCGCCATTTTCCAAACAACGCCCGGACTTCGCAGAAGCGTGGACAAAATGTACGAAATTTTGGTTTACGCTCTTTTTGCGACAATAGTTCGCGCATTGAAAGCGCAGGTAACTTTAGAGATTGGGAATAAAGACGAGGAAATTTTGAAGGACTTCGAGCGTTTTATAAAAATGGTTCTTGGCATAGATAGAAAGCAAACGCGCCTCGTTTTGCCAGCCGCACTGTATCGCGTTGGCGTTACCAATGCGGCGGATAGAGGTTTGGACATTTGGGCCAATTTTGGTCCCGCAATACAAGTAAAACATCTGACGCTTACGCCGGAACTCGTTGAAGACATTGCGGACAATATCACCGCAGACAAAATTGTAATTGCCTGTGTTGATAGCGAAAAAGAGGCCATAGAAACATTACTTAAACAAGTTGGATGGAGCGAACGAATACAAGGCATTATCACGATCAGTGATTTAGATGATTGGTATAAACTCTGTTTGAGCAAGAAATACCGAGCGAATCTTGGCGCAAAATTGCTTCAAGATGTTGGCCGTGAATTTGCCGCCGAATTTCCGTCAAGCAAGGAAATTGGGCCATTTATGGCAAAGCGCGGATACGACAAGGTAGTTATGCCTTCTGATTGGCAAATTCAAATTTAGCGTATGTATGGACACTGTTTCAAAACAAAAGCGAAGCGAAATAATGTCTCGGATAAAAAGCCGAGACAGCAAAATTGAGACATTATTTCGTAAAGAACTTTGGAAACGCGGGTTTCGCTATCGCAAAAATTCCGGCAAATATTTTGGAAAGCCGGATATTGTTTTGAAACAGCGCAAAGTTGTCATTTTTGTTGATTCTTGCTTCTGGCACGGGTGCAAAAAACATTGTCGCATTCCCACTGCACGCAAAATTTATTGGACGCAAAAAATCACAAGAAATATCGCCAGAGATAAAGAGGTTTCTTGGTACTATAAAAAACAAGGGTGGAAAGCTTTTAGAATTTGGGAACATGATCTACCAAAAAAAGTTACGAAAATCATTGAGCAGATATGAAAATCCGAAAAATTACAACAATAAAAAACTACAAATCCTTTTCGGATTTTTCATGGAATAAGTTTTGTAAAAACGCTTCGGGCCAAGAAGAAATTCTGCAAAATTTCTCTATTGTCTTTGGTGAAAATGGGTCTGGCAAATCGGCTATTTGTGATGTGCTGAAAAGCGTTTCCCAAAATCAGGACTTCCCAAATACTCCACCAAGTTTAGCGGAAGTAGAACTGAACGATGGGAGTAGTAATCAAGTCCATAAATACGAAAACAGAAACTGGGCAAGCCAGATCGGGAAAAACTCCTTTCTGTTTTTTGATGTTGATTTCGTTAATGCCAACGTTCATACGCACGGTGTAAGGTCAAGCAATTTGCAACAAGGAGCGCATACACAAAGAGCCGGAAAACTCATTATTGATTTGGACGAACAAGCAAACAATCTCAAAGAAGCAGTTAAGACAAAAAAGGATGAAGTAGAAACCCTGCAGAACTCCTGTGCCGGAATTTTAGAGCAACAATTTACGGATAAGGACAAAGAGCTTTTTCAAACCTATAAAGACGCTGACGACAAAACCAAACAAGAGAAGCTAACCAAAGAGCAAGAGGAACTCAAAAAACTTGAGGCGGATTTAGCAACACTCCAGAAGTTGAATAAGAAATATGCCGAAATAAATCGCATATCGGCAGTTAGCCAAATAGTTTTTTCAAACCCGTTTTCTTCCAAGGCCACTTTTACTGAATTGTTTACCCGCCAAATAAAAGAAAAGGCGCAAGATGAAGCGGATGAAAAGATAAAAACACACTTTGCGAAACACCGACAATTTATTGAATACGCCAAAGATCAAATACCTAAAAACTACACGGGCGAAAACTGCCCGCTCTGTATGCAACCGCTCGCAAATGCCACAAAGGTTATTGAGTATTACAGAGCCGTCTTTGATCAAACTTATGAAAATGCCAAGCGCAAATTTTTATCCGATATTGAAACGGCAAAAAGCGAGTTGGAAACAATAAAATCAAACTTGAGTTTACTGCCTTCAAAAACAACGGCGGTTTTTGATGCTCTGGAAAAGATAAAAACCGATTTTGAAATTCAGGATATTTACAAGTTGGAAGAAAAAACCGAACACTCCGGAAAATTTAGCGACATCACTACCAAAGAAATAGACGATTTGCTCACTGCGTTGGAATCACTAAAAAAGATTGAGAGGGCGCAAGTGGATGCGGCAAAACTATATGACGCGGTTATCAAGAAACTCCAAGAAATCGAAAAGTTTGTCAAGGGCGTCAACGACCTTATCGTAGCAAAAAACAAGTCGGTAAGTAATTTCAAGGGCAAATACTCCGATCAGAGTAAAATCACGAGCGAAATACAGGAGAAAACCCAAAAGCAAACAGGGTTGGGAGAGCTGATTGATTTTCTGAAAAGCGAAAAAATAAAACTTATCAAAAATCAAAACGAAACAATCGCAAAGCAGAAAATATTATCCGAAGAACTGAAAAAGGCACAAGAGGATTTGAAAAATTATCTTGCCAACACCATACCGGAAAGCGTTATCTCGCAAATGATAGCCATTCTTGGAAAATTCAATTTAAGCTTTACTCTGGAACACATTAAACCCGCCCCAAACACAAAAGATTATTCTTTTTCATTTAGGATTAAGGATCAAAAAGGCAACGAACGCGAGATGAAAGACGGATTGTCAGAAGGTGAAAGACAGCTTATCTCTCTTGCCTTTTTCTTTGCGATTAACGAAAAATTGCAGAATAAGGACAAAACCGTTTTGATTTTTGACGATCCGATAACTAGCTTGGACTCGCCAAACTTGAAAATTCTTGCAGAGCTAATACACAAGAGAACGCAAGAATTTTCACAAGTTATCGTTTTTACTCACCACCCATTATTTTTCAAGTATTTGGCAAAGTGTGAAAATCCTAATCCATACAAGTTCGGCGTTTTGAAAAATGCCGAGCCATTTGGGGGAAGTTTTTTATTTTTTGACCCAGGATTTGATTTGACTGCGGAAGTTCAAAAATGCAATCAAGAAATCAGCCAAAATGCGCAAAATGGAAATCTGAAGCCGGAAGAAATCGCCCTAAAATACGGGCAACTCTTGCGCCTTGCCGTTGAAAAATTTATCAAAAATGACCTATTGATGTGGGATAAGGAAAAGAGATTTGACGAAGTAACGGAAAGTTTGAAGCAAGGAAAAAACAAAATGGCCAAACTTTCCGATGGCGATTTGGAGGTGGTAACGAATATGTATAAGTATTGCAATTACTCTAACCTCCTGCATGCCGACAAAGAAACACCCTCGGCCCTTTCGGAGCTAATGACGCATATTGATAAATTTGTTAAAATACTAGACAAGGTGAACACTTAATCCCATTCACCACCCAATTTGAGGTCCCGCCGCCCGAAAAATCCGCTGGGGGTTTCCAGCAGGCGGGCAAAAAGGAAGGAGATCCGCTATGAGAAAAAGTCAACAACTTTCTCCTGTGGATAGCGATATTCGGTTTTGTGTCCCATCATCATCCATACCACATTGACCAGCTGACGACGCAGGCAGACCAGAGCCTGCGCTTTTGTTTTGCCTTCGGATATCTTTCTCTTGAAATACACTCTGGCAGCGTCATTGCCCGACCTTGAGATTTGCGATAATGCCATTCGGTGAAAGGAACGATTGAGTCGTCGGTTGCCCGACTTTGTTTTTCTCCAGCGTATGGTCTTGCCCGAGGAGTGTTCCCTCGGAGCGCAGCCGGCATACTTAGCCAATGCTCCCGGAGAATGAAAACGAGCAATATCTCCAATCTCACCGATCATCTCGGCGGCGATGACCGTGCCGCAGCCGGAAGCGGTTGAGAGTGTTTGCTTGTTTTCTTTCATCATTGTTTCAAGTTCTTCTTCAATCTCTTGGATTTCTTCCCGCAGATCAAGGATGCGGCGCAAAGCTCGTTTCGTTCGTTGCGCGAGTATCGCGTCAGTATTTTTTGGAATTGAGCGCGACCAATAGCGTAAGGCTTTCTTGGAGAACGGGTCTTTGAACTTGGCGCGATAGCCGGTGTTGTGGATCCGATGGAGCAGGATGTGGAGCTGATTCTTGAGCCGTGAACGTTCTTTGACCAGCCACTCTCTTTCCAGTGATAACTCTCGTATTTGCTTGGCTTCTTGGGCCTCTTCGGTTAATGTATAGACAGGTAGCGTGTCAATCTTTTGGATCATGACTTCTGCTACCCCTTGCGCATCCAGAGAATCATTTTTCTCTGGATGTGTCGTTTTGGAGCGGCGATGATCCACAAGAATGGGAGCCACCGCGATCACCGGCAATCCTCCCTCAACCAGAAATGAAGACAGTCGCTCTCCCCAGCTGTGGACATCCTCCAGCCCGAAAGAAGGAACGAGTCCTGATTTTTCTGCCTCGACCTTTGTTTTTTCAACCAAGGAGATGAAATCCTCGGCTTCATTGCCGATGGTCATCTCAAATATCTTTTTCCCGAACGGCGAGAGCGCTACCGCCGTATGGGTATCTTTGTGAACATCCACGCCCACAAAGAGGGTTTGCGAACGATGTATCGTTTGCATAGATTTTGTTATGATTAGTTTACCTTCCCGCTGTCCGACGAAACAGCAGGCGTGCTTGAGCAGAAATCCCAGTATGCGAGAGTCATTCCCCGAAAGGGCGACCAATCCGCTATTTGTTCATTGCTCGTGCACAGAGGCGGAGCGGAACAATCCCCTATGGGTCTTTCCCAGCCCTTTCAAAGAAAGGGCTGGACGACAGGGTCAGGGTAAGTAATGCCGCTTCGCTTCTCTACACTCTACCGGAAAACAAAATACCCCAGTAGAGATTTCTCTCATACTGGGTTGGGGGGAGGAATTCCGCCGCGCCCGAGCGTTCCGCCGGAGCGAAGCGGAGGCGGTCAGTTCTGTTCAAAAAATGTTCGAGCTTGGTCGTATAAATACACCAGAATTAAGTGCTTAATCGGTTACCGATGGGGCGAGTTTTTAAAAACGCCATCAATGCAAGGGCAACGATGGTTGTGGAGAGGAGCGCCGAGACCATGCAGTAAAAGCAGATTGCCTCAATCACAAAAATCTGGAGATACACAAACCAAAGCGTAAAGAGGAATCCCGCGAGCCCGAGGAGGAGCATGGCGGCTTCTATCCACCGTTTGCGGCTATCAAGGTAGAGGAAGGCGAGCAGGAGCACTGTAAGGTAGAAGATGAAGCCATAGGCAGAGACAGGGAAGCCCATAATCTGGCTGTAGGCGCTCGTGAGAACATCGCTACAGCCGCCGGTAATCGGGCAGGATACCTCCCCGCCCGAATAGTACTTCACCGTAATATAGCCCGCATCTATAAGCCCGAGGAAGGCGAGCGCAACCCAAAAGAGCGCTACTGTTTTATAGCTCATGGTGCAGTACTGGTGGCTACGCCTTGCAGGAGCGCTGTGCGCAGATCATCAAAACTCTTCACCTTTAATTGGACTCCGTTCACGTAGAAGGTCGGCGTGCCTCGCACGCCGATGCGCGCCGCCTCATCAGCGTCGCGCTTGACCCGCGCGCGGAGCTCCTCGCTCTCCATGTCGGCCGCAAAACGCACTGTCTCAAGGGTAAGTCCTTCGGCAAGCTTCACAAAGTAGCTCAATGCTTGATCGTTCGGTATTCCCGCCCACTCTCGTTGGTTGTCAAAGAGTGCGTCATGTATTTCCCAAAACTTGCCCTGCTTGGCCGCCGCCTCGGAGGCAAGCGCCGCGAGTTCTGCATTTTTATGTTGGGACAAGGGTAAGTGACGGTACACAAAGATCGTCGTTGAAGCAAATTCAGCGTACAACGAACGCAGTGCCGGTTGCGCCGCTAAACACGCGGGGCACTCAAAATCACTGTACTCCACAAAAACAAGCGCACTGGAGCTTGCTCCTCTTACATGGTCATCATCTTTCAGCCCCGGCGCGAGGGTTCCACTCCCTCCTCCCCCATCCCGCGTTGCCACATAAACAATAAACCCTGCAAGCGCAACGAGCGTGAGCCCCAAGAGCCAAAGGAAGACGCGTGTTCCGCTTTGTGATGTATGTGTTGACATGGAGCGAATTCTAGCAGATTAGCCGACAGTTTTAAAGTATGCTAGGATTTCAAAATATGGCGGGCTTGCCCTGCTGTAGTCCGCCGTGGCGGACGGAGGCGGGCCGTAGTGTAACGGCTAACATTCCCGCTTTGGGAGCGGGCGACTCCGGGTTCGAATCCCGGCGGCCCGATTGGGCGACAAGTGGGTTTACCTCGCTGTAGTCCGCCGTGGCGGACAGAGGCGGGCTGTAGTACACCGGTAGTATGCACGCATGGGGTGCGTGTGAACCGGGTTCGATTCCCGGCAGCCCGACCAATCAAAACTTAACGATTTTTCAGGACGAGATGTTTGCTCGCTCGCCCCGTCTTCGGCGGGGCGAGCGAGCAAACAAACGCCTCTGAATTTTCAAAATGTCTTGATTGGTCGCAATTACTAAACGAAGCTCGAACCTATTTTGAACGAAACTCCGAATGATTGCTCCCGTCGTTGGCGGGATGGCAGAAACTGAACGCTCG
>MFVV01000005.1:8466-11095 GCA_001786225.1 Candidatus Nomurabacteria bacterium RIFCSPLOWO2_12_FULL_46_14
TCCGAATGATTGCTCCCGTCGTTGGCGGGATGGCAGAAACTGAACGCTCGGGCGGGCAAAAAGGAAGGGAGTGGGGGAAAATGAATTCCCGCCCCGCCCTCGCTTTCGCCGCCGCCGAATTTTGTTTTTCGCTTCGCGAAAAGCGCCGCCTAAATAAAAGGTGTTGCCCTTGTCCCTCCCGCCCATACGCGGGCAACGACAAGGAACTCCCAAATTTTGATTGACCTTTTATAAAAAATTTCATATACTTAATGATAGCAAGTGGGAATAGTATCTGTAAAGTTATCATACTAAAATATATTATAATGTCAAAAGAAATTTCGTCCATAGTAAAGAATATGAAGAAATACCGAGGTAAAATGGGTATTTCTCAAGACAAGTTATCCAAACTCGCCGGTATTACTTTACACACAATTACCAAGATTGAATCGGGGGCTACGCCCGATCCAAGAATTGAAACTGTTAAAAAAATTGCTGACGCTTTGGGCGTTGGTATTGATGATTTAATGAAATAAAATTATGAATTGCCCAAATTGTAATCAAAAAACAAATATAGAAAAAACTGCTAATCAATACTTCCTCGGAGAAAATTCTCAAGGAATACCATTTTTCAAATGTGAAGAGTGCGGAAATCTTTTTTATGTTAAAGAAGAAACCGCTTATACAATCTCTCGCGGAGAAAAAGGTTATCGTTTTGTTCCAATTACATATGGTGTTCTTGAGTTTTTAGTTGCTGGTACTATTTTTTATTTTTTTGGTAGTAATATTATTACTTGGATTGTTGGCGGAATTTTTCTATGGCTTGGGTGGTCAAGTATAAAAATTGGAATTTGGGGAAGTCAGAAATTGATTGATGAAATGACTTTAGATAGTGGTGTTGGTTCAAGTAAAGATGCCACCGAAGAATGGAGAAAAATAAATAAATTGGAATAATATGATGATAATTATTTTCTGGTCAATTTTATCAACGGTCGGGCTTTTAGTTGCTATGTGGTATTTAACTTCGATTTTCAACCCGCATGGTAGAATTAACTACCCAATGATTTTATGGAAAAGTATCGGGCATATTATTAGCTGGATTTTAATTATTATCGGTATCGCTTCTTTGATTGCTTTATACATTTCAACGCGCGATTTGTTATTGTTTCTAAAAATTTTAGCAGGAATACTGACCGTAGTTTTTATAGTAAAGCTAAAATTTACTCCCTTAGAAATGCCCTTTAATGATGTTATGGGAAGTTTGTATAGTGAAGGTGGATTACGATTTGGTGGTTTTCAGACAGGCGAATTTCTTGAAGCGACAGAACCATTAGAAAAGAAACAACCGGGAATAAGAGAAAAAATAGTCGGCGAAGCTCATTACCTAGTTTTTTGGCTACATAAATTTCCCGAAATCGCTTTCTTTTTAGGAATTGTTTTTTACAAAAATTTATGGACAGCCTTTTTATTATTTATTGCGGCTTTCATTTTTGAATTTATTCGTTTTTATCTATTTGGGTCATCGCCATTTCTTTCAGGTGTATGTAGATTCTGGAATTGGATAGAAATACCCGCCTTTAGTATTGCTTCAATTATTCTTTGGCCTGAAGGGAATTTTTTGTCAGTTATTTTAATCGTATTCTTGATTATTCAAGGATGGTTTGATTTAGTTGCTACTATTTGTATGCTTCCTGTAAGATTGATAGGTGGCCGCATTATTTATAAAAAGTATGGTGGACATTGTCACAATATGGAAGGAACGGCGATGAATTTTGTTATAAACCGGTGGCGATTAAAGTTATTTCCAACAGATAAGTTTAATATTGATGACAAGTCAAAATAAAAAGAAAAATATCGCTTTGCTTATTGCCACCGCTTTTTTGTTTCTTGCATTGATTGATGGCTGGCCTTACGGATTTTTTACGCTTTTGCGATTTGTAGTTTTTGTAAGCACGGCGTATATCGCTTGGATGGCGTACGAGACACAAAAAGAAAAATGGGTTTGGATTTTCGGATTTCTCGCAGTTCTTTTCAATCCGTTTATCGTTATTCATCTCAATCGTGGAATTTGGAGTTTTATTGATTTGGTTATTGGGATATTTATGATTGTTTCTGTGTTTGTGCTAAAGTTAGAACGCAAGCAAAGTCTGAATTGAAATTTTGAAGCGGCGCGCCAGTTTTACTGGCACGAAATTCGGCGGCGGCGAAAGCGAGGGCGGGGCGGGAATTCATTTTCCCCACACCCCTTTTTCTTCCCGCCCCGCCCGAGCGTTCAGTTTCTGCCATCCCGCCAACGACGGGAGCAATCATTCGGAGTTTCGTTCAAAATAGGTTCGAGCTTCGTTTAGTAATTGCGACCAGACGAGATTTGTCAAATTTGAGAGAAGAGATGCCGCCTTTGCCACGCGCACCATCATCCTCTCCGACGGGCTCATTGTTTCAGATAAAAAATCAGGAACTATCTACCCTTATGTATCTGAACTTATGCATGTAATAAAAATATGACGGCCGTCGTGAGTTTACTATGTGGTATGTAAACGGAAAATTATGAAAATTATCTAAAAATTAACCCCGCCCTGTTATGACAGGACGGGGTCAATGACGCCTCGTTCAACCAAGAGGTCAAAGTGAGGCTTACGGTGACGCCAGA
>MFVV01000006.1 GCA_001786225.1 Candidatus Nomurabacteria bacterium RIFCSPLOWO2_12_FULL_46_14
CATTACAACACCTCCGGCCGGGAACTAAAAAAGATAGACAAGGACGTGCTCAAGATCGCCGGCACAAGCCCGGAGCTTGCTCCCCTCTTGGTGGAAAAACCCCGGGAAGACTAGAGTGGAGCCAATTGTGATTTTTTCGAACGACAAGGCGGTAAATGCGCGAGGAGTGAGAAAAAATTACAATAGCCTGCGTACGCCTTTATTAGGTGTTTTTGTTTTTATTAACTTTCCTCCACTAAATATTTTTGGATATTCGCTTGGTGCTCCTCGTAGGTCGTGGCGCAATGCGTTACCCGGTCTCGGTCGTGGAGATAATACAGGCAGTCAGTCGCCGTAGGGTTAAGCACCGCCTCTATGGCCGAAATGCCCGGATTGGATATAGGGTGCGGGGGCAGGCCTTTATATTTGTAAGTATTGAAAGGCGAATCAATTTCTTTATCCGCGAGAGTAATCGGCGCCCAGAAGCCGGCACCGGTATCCCCCCGCGCGTATTGCAAAGTCGCGTCTACTCCGAGGGCCATGTTCTGGTTTAGCCGGTTCCAGAGAATCCCGGCGACGAGCGGCATGTCCGCGTTATTGGCGGCTTCGCGCTGGACGATAGAAGCTAGGGTGAGCGCCCGAGCCCAGTTAATATTCTTCGCGGTAAACATCGGCAGATAAGGAGCAAATTTTTCGTTGAATTTAGAAATTAGTCGCCCGGCGATGACAGCGGGTTCTTCATCCACGGGAATAAGGTAAGTGTCCGGATAATACACCCCTTCCACATATTCCGGCCCCTTAGCTTCTCCAGCAGTAAGCCAAGCTGATTTGTCTTTAGCCGACCAGCCTAGAGCATTAGAGAGGATAGTGGCAATCTCTTCTTTTCTTAAACCTTCCTTAATGAAAACCCACTTCATATAAGGCTTGCCGTGGAGCACCTGGCTTATTTGCGTTGGAGTCATTTCTTGAGACAATTTGTAGGCCCCGGACAGAACCGCCGTTTTGGATTTTTCTAAAATATTTACAAAGACTGACGCGTCAGTGATAAAGCCGGCATCGGCGAGTTTTTGGGCAATTTGTTCGTTGTCATCCGCAAGCGTCACCACGAACCTGTCCGTGCCCTCGGGTAGTGGCGGTTCGGGAGGAGGAATATTATTTTCTTTTTTGGGAGTCAAACCCACCGGCCCCGTCACCGAATCGGCGATTGTTTCCACCAGTGCTTCGGTAATCTTCTTCGGACTATTGCTAAATCTCTCCGAATTATCCGAATGGGCAAGCAAAAAATATCCGCCAATCGCGAAAAGAATGACAAGAATAGAGAACCAGATTTTTGGGGAGTTAATCATAATATATATGTTTAATTACTTTATTAAAAACCACATTTAAAGGCGCGCTGGTGTTTATTGGCACAGCGCCTCTTTTTATCATTTTTCGTTTAAATTCCATGTACCAATCTAAGAGCATTTTTTGTTCTGAGTGATGTTTACCAAAGTCATTGTTTATCCTTTTGTTTATTCGTTCAAGAAAGGTTTTTTTATCACAGTAAAAAAAGAAAATCTTATCAAATAAATTAAAAAAATCAGATTGATTATCAGCAAGTCCAACAACTACGACGATATCCCCACTTTTATTCATTAATGAAATTAATTTATTTTTTTCGCAAACATATTTATGTGTTTCAAGAAATTCACTACCTATGCCAGAATGCCAATAGGAAACTTTTTTGGTCTTTTTATTTACCCAATGACACAAACCTTTGATTTCATCGATATCAATCGAAGGAATTCCTTTCTCTTTTAATTTTAAGGCGATGCTGGATTTACCAGTACCTGAAATACCAGTTATGTAAAATCTTTTCATTTTTTTATTTTAACATAAAAAGATTTAAATTTTTAGATTAAATGTGTTATATTTTCTTCGAGGCCCCATCGTCTAACGGTTAGGACATCGCCTTCTCAAGGCGGTAATCAGAGTTCGATTCTCTGTGGGGTCACAAAATGAAACTTGGTCGGGGGTGAGCGAAAAATAAGGAAAGGCTACATCCGCCTTTCATGCTATAATTAAAGAATGGCGAAAAATGAACCGATGGACAAAGAAAAATACGCAAGGGAGAAAATCCACCCCACCCGCCCGCCCCGGCTTAAAGGCAAAGTGAAAAACGCCAAGTCCGGCAGTAAGCGCGGCAAGAAGCGGAAGAGTAAACAATGATAAAAGTAATTCTTTTTGACATTGACGGCATAATAATCACGGGCCGGAAGCATCTCTTCAGCGAACGCTTAGCCAGCGAGTACAATATTTCGCAAGAATTGGTGGAAGAATTTTTCCGCACGGATTTCCGGGAATGCACTTTCGGCCGAGCGGACTTGAAAGAAAAAATCTCACCCCATCTTGATAAATGGAACTGGGGAAACGGCGTGGAGAAATTGCTTGAATATTGGTTCACCAGCGAAAACAAAACTGACAAAGAAGTCTTGGATACCGTAAGTCGGCTCCGTTCTCGGGGTATTAAGTGCTACATTGCCACCAGACAGGAAAAATATCGCTCGCGATACCTACTAGAGACTCTCGGCTTAAGAAAATATTTTGATGGCGCGTTCATCACCTGTGACATCGGCTATGACAAATCCCAGACGGAATTTTGGGAATATGTATTAAAAAAATTGGAAGCAAAGCCGGAAGAAATTATGTTTTTTGACGACACAACCAAAAATATCCAATTTGCGGAAAGCCTGGGAGTAAAAGCGATTTTTTACGAAAACATAAATACTCTCAAAAAACACACCGATTCCCCTTAAGTTTCCCCTAAGTCCGACTTAGGGGAACTTGGGAAACCCCATCCTGGGATTCGGGGAACTATAACAAAAAACACACCATCGCGACAGTTAGTGTTGCTTTGGTGCATCTGATATAACTATCGGACAACATACGATATATCGTATGTTGTGTTGATATCAAACAAAGAACAAGGTCTGATTTCCTAGCCTGTGGATAAGTCAAGCGGGAATTGGGATTTGGGCTTTATTTTACAATACATTAAATTTATATTAAATTTCTATTGCATTATAATCCTAGGCTGTATATAATGAAAAAGGCCGAATAGTTTTATTATTAATTATTAGTTAATTCATAAAAACAAAATGAAAAACACAACAGGCATTATCATCGGGGTAATCGTCTTGATTGCCGCAATCTGGGCCATCACCTATTACAGTGGGCGGAACGAGACTCCGGCAGGAACGAGCGGAGAAGAAACCGGTTCCGGTAATTTATACATCAGCATCACTGACCAGACTCTTGCCATAGAGAACGTCAACGAAATAGATATGCGGATAAACAAGATAGAGGTGTATAGCAAAGAAGAGGGCTGGATAACTATCGGGAGCGACCCGAAGACTTTCGCCCTCTTGGCGCTTAAGGCCAATGGGCAAGCTAAGCTCTACGGTAAAACGGAAGTAAACACCGGACTGTACGAGAGAATACGCGTCACTTTGGGCGAGACGAATGTCCGGACCAAAGCCGGAGCCACAGTGAAGGCGGTTTTGCCTTCGGCGCAAGTAGTTATCAATTCCAATATCCGGGTCAACGCGGACGCGAACGCCCACGTGACTTTGGATGTGCTGGCTGACAAATCTCTCCACTTGGCGGCCGGCGGCAAGTATGTCTTCGCGCCGGTAATTTATACCCAGGCGCGCAGTAACGCCAATGTCACTATAAATACGGATGAAACGGTGGCAGTTTCCGGCGGACGAGTTGATGCCGACACGCGAATCGGGGTTGACTTAGAAGGCGCTTCCCGGCCGAATTTTGAGCTAATCACGGATGGTGGAGCTAGATTGGAAATAAAATCCGTCCTGGGCAATGTGGTCTCCTTCAGTCTGGATGGCCAAAGTTATGTGACTAATATTTCTAAAGTTCAGGAAAATGTCACCACCGAAACGCAAACCGAAACCGACGCTTCCAGCTCGCTTAATCTAGACGGCGTATTGGATGTGAATAGTAGCGCAAATACCAACACTAACAGCAATCTCAATTTGGACTTGAATTCGGTTTACTAAAACAATAAAAACACCTTCTAAAGGCCGGCTAAAAATTCTGCTGAATTTTTAGCCTAAGACTCCGGCTCGTCAGCCTGCGTACGCCTTTATAAGGTGTTTTTATTGTTTGTTTTTTGTTTTTTGTTTTTTGTTTTTTGTTTTTTGTTTTTTTTCTTGTCACTTGTTCTGCCACTCCTTATCCTGTCGGACTAAAAGTTCCTTTTTCTTTTCCGGATTAAGGAGTAAGGCCTCCACTACTCTCTCCAGACGCATCCCCTGCGAACCTTTAATGAGAATGATGTCGTTTTCTTTAATGAAAGTCCGGGCGAATTCTGCCGCTTCTTTGGCGCTTGAAAATTCAAAAATATTTTCTGGGACCATACCTGCCTGCGCAGGCAGGCCCGCTTCCAAAGCTCCCTCTCTAAAAAACTTGGCCCGAGGACCAACAGCGAAAAGCACATCGGCTGTTTCCCGCGCCAGAGCGCCTATCTGCCGATGGGCTTCGTCGGTGTATTTGCCAAGCTCCAGCATATCGCCCAAAATAGCAATTTTGCGGCCGGACTTGTTTATCTCTTTCAACGTCTCAAGCGCGGACTTGCAAGCCTGGGGCGAGGAATTGTAAGTGTCGTCAATAAGGAGCGAGCCCTCCTTGCCTTCCAATACGCGCATCCGGCCCGGAGAAACTTTATAATCCTTGAGCCGGTCCGCGGCGTGGAGCATATTCCATTTCATCCCAAAGGCCATGGCCAGAGCGGCTAAGCCAGCATACATATAGTTCCTGCCGAGCGCTCCCGAGATGGTAACGGGCAAGGACGCTCCGCCCGCGTCCACCCGGAAAATAATGCCCCGGGGCTTGCCCTCTTGGTCATAATCAATTTGCCTGCCACTGCCTCTCACTTCCGCCTCCTTGGATTGTCCATAAGCAATAAAAATATTTTTGATTCTGTCTTTCGCCAGGAGCAAGTCCGCGTCGTCCGCGTTCAAGACAAGCAAGCCGTCTTTTTTTAAAGTTCGGAGCAGTTCAAATTTTTCTTCAATCAAATGCTTGCGGGAATTGAAAAATTCAATATGGACCGGAGTCTCGCCGATAGCGGTCAGAACCACCGCGTCGCTCTTGAGCCAAGATGCCGTGCGCCGCATATCGCCCGGTTTGCCGACACCGACTTCCAGCACCAGCCATTTGGGATATTCGTGAGGCCAAATAATAAGACTAAGGCCATGGAGAATATTCCGAAGCCACAAGAGAGGATTATTCCAGCCGCTGCCGCGACCCAAGACGGTCAAAGGCAGGCCGATTTCCGAGTTGTAGCTTTTGGCGCTCTTGCGCACATAAGAAAATCCGGAAATTACCGCATACAGAGCGTCTTTGGTTGAAGTCTTGCCGACACTGCCGGTAATGGTGATAATTTTCGGCTTATACTTCCGAATGACCAGCTTGGCTTCCCAGCGCAAAATTAAAACTATTATCTTTTTAAAAATCATTTTCATAATCTTACCTGTCCGGCGGCACCTCGTAATAATTTAGCAGGAATTTGGTAATCCGCAAAAACGGGTCAGCCCAAGTTTCCGAAGCGTAACGAACGCCTTGCGGATTTACGGCATAAAGGAGGATGATAAATTGCGGGTCATAGGCCGGGAAATATCCGAAAAAAGAATGGGTATGCCTGTCTTCATAATATCCTCCGGAAACATTGTCCGCAACCTGGGCCGTGCCGGTCTTGACCGCGACGCTGTAATGCGGCAGTTTGGCCTGACCGCCTCGGAGCGCCTCGTCCATAACCTTAACCAGCATGCGGGTAATTTCTTCGGAGGTGGCCTCCGATATCTTGGTCCGAACAACTGGATACTCCATAATTTTTTCCGTGCCGTCTTCGTACTTGATTTTCTCCACCAGATGCGGCGTCACCAAGTTGCCGCCGTTACCGAGAGAGGCGAGCGCCCGGACAAGCTCCATCGGCGTCAAGGCTATGCCCTGGCCGAAGGCGGCATTGGCGTATTCTATATTTCGAGGGCTGTTTAAATTGGAAATAAGCCCACTCGTCTCATTGGGCAGGTCAATGCCGGTTTTATCCCCAATGCTGTAAGCGAAAAGATAATCCCTCATTTTGTCCCGGCCCAGCTTCTGGAAAACGAAAACCATTCCGGTATTTAGAGATTCGCTCAAAACTTTTTGCATGGTGGTGCCCGGCCCCCGGCCTTTCTTGTCAAAATTGAATATTTCTTTCTTTTCCACCACCACCGATCCGGCATCGTTGTATGTGGTCTCCGCGGTCACCACGCCGGCGTCCAGGGCGGCCGCCATGACCAAAGGCTTGACCACCGAGCCGAATTCCAAAACATTTTCCACCAAGGGATTACCGAAAACCGACGCGTTTTTCACTTTAGAAAAATTATTCAAATCAAAATCGGGAGTGGCTCCCAGGGCGTAAATAACGCCGGTTTTCGGATTCATAATTATGCCGCCCATCCGCTCCGCATTGTATTTGGCTTCCACCCCCTTCAGTTCTTTTTCTAAAAAGCTCTGCACCTCGGGCTCGATGGTGGTCACCACGTCGCCTTGCTTGATTTCGTTCTTGAGGAATTTTTTATTGATGCTGGAAAAAACCTCCGCGAAAAAATTGACGTAAGGATTGTCTTTATCTCGCCGCAGAATATTGTCGTATTGCCTCTCCAAACCATAGCGGCCGGAGAGTTCGTCGCCTTTGTAACCCACGAAACCCAAAGTCTGCGCCGCCAGAGAGCCGCCGGGATAAAAACGCCATTTTTCTTTGTAAACCGAAACACCCGGGAAAGAGAGCGCCGAAATTTGATCCGCCGTGGCGCGGGAGAGGCGCGTGGCCACTTCTTCGTATGGGTCGTCGGTTTTCCCGGCCTTGACCATAAAGTCCTCTTCTTTTAGCGGGAGGAGAGCTGAGATTTTCCGGTAAGCCTCCGCCGCATTAGATAGTTTGGCGGGGTTAATGGCCACCTTGTACCCCAAATTCTGGGTCGCGGCGGAATGGAGCTCGCCGTTCTTTTTTTGGAAATAAATTGTTCCCCGTTCAAAAATATTACTCGAGGGGGTATAATACTGCCGGTCCGCCAATTCGGAATAAGAATTGCCTCGGACAATTTGGACAAAAAATAATTTGGTCACCAGAACAACGGCGAAAATAAATATGCAAAAAAATAAAATGCGGGTTCGAAAAAGAAAACTAGATTTCATTGGCGGGTAATCTGACGCTGCCTAGAGCCTGACGCGCCGCGTATCGGGCTTGAATTTCTTTGAAACCCAAGGTCTGGGAGAGTTTGAAGTCAATGCCCCCCGCGAGAGACAAGTAATTGAGTTCCAGCTCTCGGACTTCGTTGCCGATGGTCTGCGCCTGCGCCTCTAGCGTCTTGCGTTCCACGATGTTGTAAACCATGCTGGACAGAATAAGTATGTAAAAAATACCCAGAGCAAAAAGCGAGGACAAAAGGAGATGGAGTAGGCGTCTAGCCATATTGTTGTTGTTGACAATGCTGACGCTTTCTCCGTAATTTTTTATTTTTATCGCTAAAGCTTTCATTTTATTTTTTCTGCGATTCTTAATTTGGCGCTACGCGATTTTGGATTTTCTTTTAATTCTTCCTCCCCCGCGACAATCGGCTTTTTGTTTATTAATTTGGCTCTGTTTTCTTTTTCTTTTTGTTTGAAAAATTTCTTGACGATTCTGTCTTCCAAGCTGTGGAAACTGATGACCGCCATCCGACCCGAGGGCTTAAGCGCCTCAAATCCCTTAGCCAACCCCTCCGAGAGAGCCCGGAGTTCATCGTTCACCGCTATTCGCAAAGCTTGGAATGTCCGAGTGGCAAAATGAATCTTGCCTCGACGGTATGGAGGTGGCACGGATTGCCGGATTATCTCCACCAATTCCGCCGTGGTCCTGATTCTGCTCTTCTCCCTCGCTTCCACTATGCCTCGGGCTATCTTCCTCCCGTATCTCTCCTGCCCGTAGCCGTAAATGATATCCGCCAGACTTTGCTCCCGCCACTCGTTGACCATCATCTCCGCGGTGAGGTCGTCCGGTCGGGGATTTTCTTTCATGGTCATAAACAATGGTTCAGATTTCATGAAAGAAAATCCCCGGCTGGAATTTTGGAGCTGATCCGAAGACAAGCCCAGGTCCAGAATTACGGCAGACACTTTTTCCAAACCCTCCTTTACCAAAACCTTATCTAAGTTCCGGAAGTTTTCGTTATGGAAATTTATCCGGCAATCCTTGAACTTTTCTCTCGCTTGTCGAATGGCGCCGGCGTCTTGGTCCAGGGCAATGATTTTTGCCCCGGGGAATCTATGACAGATTTCCAAGGCGTGTCCGCCACCGCCCAGAGTGCCGTCCAAGACGACATCGCCGTCATGCAAGTCAAGACCCTCTATTGTTTCATTTAAAAGAACTGGCTTATGTCTGCTTTCCATTTCTTTTTTCATCGGCAAGCTTCTCCGCCAACTGCTCCGCAATTTTCCCCGCGTTCGCACTGTACTCCGCCCAAACTTCGTCGTTCCAGACTTCTACCCTGTCCTTGACTCCGACCAGAGCCGCGGAATTCGTCAAACCGATTTTCTTTTTCAAAATCTCCGGTATTAAAATCCGACCGATAGAATCCACTTCCACCTCCGACGCGGCGCCAAAGATATTACGGTTGAAAGTCCGCTGGTCTGCTCGGAGAAACGATAAATCGGTTTCGGAACTTGAGAGCCTTAAGGAAACTTTTTCCCATTCCTTATTTGTGAAAATGAACAAACATTGGTCTAGGCCGGGAGTGATGATAACTTTTTTGCCCATCTCCTTCCTAAATTTAGCCGGCAGGGATACTCGGTTTTTCGTGTCTATGGTGTGGATGTATTCGCCAATTAACATGATTGATTTTCTTGAGCGAAGCGATTAGAAAATCATCACCCCGTTAAATGCCCTTCGGGCAACTTTTGCGAAGCAAAAGTTATTTAACTGGGGTAAAGAAAATTATATTCACTTCGTTCACTAATTTTCTAAACAAATTTAATTATCCCCCGATTTCCCACTTTTTCCCACTTCATATACATTGTAAAC
>MFVV01000007.1 GCA_001786225.1 Candidatus Nomurabacteria bacterium RIFCSPLOWO2_12_FULL_46_14
GATACTGACTACATTTATTTTTACCTGTTCTTCTTTGGTTTCATCCGGCTGAACGGCGAAACTAACGGATATTTTGTGCAGTTGTTTATCCTTTTTACCAATCCAGATTTCCCCTTGAAAATCTTTAAACTTATCCAGTTCTTTGGCGAAAGAGGTAGCGTCAAACGCCGACAAGGCAGAATCATTTTTGCCGACGGAATTTATGTAATTTTCCGCTGATTGCAAATAAGCAATGATACCTTCCTTGTCCAGGTCAAAAAGGAAGTGGTACGACTTTTCTCCGGTAATTTCTTCCACCGGAAGCTTCTTGACCATTTTTATTAAATTTGCGTCCCGAGTAAGTTGGTATAGATGTTCTTCTTGCTCCGGGGTCAGTTTGTTGACAATACTGGAATCAACAGCGGGAAAAGCGCTGAAGGGATTGTCCGCGATTTGGCCGTCCTCTGATTTATACGGGAAGGAAATCCATTTATTCTCAAAGGAGGCAAGAACAGGCAGGAAGCCGACCGAGGGGGCTTTAGTGATAGCGCCATAAATAGTTTTGTCCAATACTCTGATTTCTCCCTCCACGGGAGAAGAACCCAAACCGACGGACAAAAACATGTAACCCTTTGTGTTGTCTTTATCTCCCGCATCATAGGCTCCCTTGGCGGTAACAATTAGCTTGCCCGCGGAGAGGTCAGCGGGAAACAAAGAAAAAGAGTTGCCTGTGTTTTTTATCTCCGAGAAGTCAACAGCGAGAGTAGTGTCATAAAAGGCAGTATCAGAGTTTTTGGCATTATCCATTGCTTCCGAAGTAAGAATCGGCAGAGAAGCAAAAGCTCCGTTCCAGTAAGAGTAGGCCCCGACCACCACAAGAGCGACAAGAACCGCGCCCATTGCCCATAATAGTATTTTGTCTAATGTTATTTTAAGTTTTGGTTTAAGCGAAGGAATAACCGGAGGCGCTACGGGTGAGGTGGCGGCGAAACCTTCATTTATATCCGCCTCGTTCCAGCCCGCGGATTTCAAAACAGAAATAATCTGTTCTTTGGAAAAATTTTTGGATAATTGGCTCTCTATGTAGTCGGCCAGTTCTTTGGTAATCATTTTAGCGCAATTAGAATTTCACCTCCACCGGGTTTTGAGCCGCGTGGTCGTCCGGCAAGTCAAAGAATTCTTTCTGACCAAACCTGAAAATTCCGGCGATAATATTGCCAGGAAAACTCTGGAGGCCGGTGTTTAAGTCGCGGACATTGCCATTATAAAACCTGCGAGCAGACTGGATTTTATTCTCCGTGTCGGCAAGTTCGTTCTGCAGGGCCAAAAAGTTCTGGTTAGCCTTAAGGTCGGGATAAGCCTCTGCCACCGCGAAAAGCGAGCGTAGAGCACCAGTCAGCATATTCTCCGCCTCCGCATGCGCTCCAGTCGGGCCGCTCGCCCCCATAGCCGTGGCTCGCGCTTTAGTAACATTCTCAAAGGCGGAAGCCTCGTGCGTGGCGTAGCCTTTGACCGAGTTCACCAAATTAGGAATAAGGTCATATCGCCTCTTGAGCTGAACCTCGATGTCCGCCCAGGCTTCTTCGACTCGGTTCCTAAGAGAAACAAATTTGTTGTACATTGAAACAAGCCATATCACGACCAAAACAGCGATGGCAATAATGTTGAACTGCCAAGCGATAAAATCAAACAACCCGCTTGCCAAAAGCAAAATAACAAGAATGCCAAAAATTATATTCATATATGTGGTGAGTTTAAATTACTGCTAATAATGACATTATACCACCTTGTCGGACTTTTTGCCCTGCCACTCATACATCCAAACCAGAAGCGGCGAAGCCAGACAAATGGAAGAATAAGTGCCCACAATCATGCCGGCGGAGAGCATTATGGCAAAGTATTTAGTGGAAACCGGGCCGAAGAAGATAAGGGAGAGCAAAACCAAAATAACGGTCAAGGAAGTGGAAATGGAGCGGACATAAGATTGCTCCAGAGAACGACCAACGATGGCCTGGAAATCCACTCGTGTCCCGTTGCCTTCAATCCTTAAGTTTTCGCGGATGCGGTCAAAGATAACAATGGTGTCCGAAACTGAAAGACCGAGTACGGTCAGCACCGCCACCACGAACAGCGTGTCCAGCTCCACGCCGTAAAGATGAGAAAGTAAAACGAACAAGCCGGTGGGAATAGCCACATCGTGGAGCAGAGTCACCACAGCAATGAAGCCGTAACGCCAGGAAGAAATCGGCCGGGAGACTTTGCGGAAGGCGAAAGCGATGAAGCAGATAATCGCCAGGGACACCAAAATAACCGCCAGGACAGCTTTACGGGTCAATTCCCGCCCAACGGACGGCCCGATGGAATTGAAATTAAGCTCTTCCAGGGGGGAGGCATTGTCTTCCGAAAGCGTAAGGAGAAGCTCCCGATGCTCTGCCTCGCTTAAATCCCGAGACTTGATAAGATATCCTCGGTCGCCCACGGGCTGGACCAGTAAAGGCGAGAGAGCGGGTAATTTTTGGGATAATTCCAAATCTGCCTGAGCCGGACGCTCCGCTGTATACACCACTTCCGTGAGCGCGCCGCCTTTAAAATCAATCCCCACCCGAACGCCGAAGAATAAGAGAGAAAGAATGGAAATTGCCACCAAGACGGCAGAAATGGAAATGAATATTTTTTTGTTTCGGATAATAAACATTTTATTTGGAAATTCCGGAACTGAATAAAAATTTAGCCAGTAAACCCTCATTCTTAAAACGAAAGACTGAAAGAAACATTCGGGTAATGACAATTGCGGAGAACATGGAAACCAGCACGCCCAGGCCCAAGGTCAGCGCGAAGCCCTTAATCAGAGAAGTGCCGAACCAGAAAAGGATAATCGCCGTCAGCAAGCTGGAAATATTGGAATCCCGGATTGAAAACCAGGCCCGGGAAAAGCCGGCAGAGACGGCATCGGAAATATTTTTGCCTGCCCGCATTTCTTCTTTGAGCCGCTCAAAGATAAGAACATTGGCGTCTACCGCGATGCCCATGGAAATTATGAACCCGGCGATGCCGGCGGCGGAGAGGGTTACGGGAATTAATTTAAATAAAGCCAGCATTATAGAAATAAAAATAACAAGTGAAACAGCGGCGAGCAATCCCGGTAAGCGATACCATAAAATCAAAAATAGAGCCACCAGAATGAAGCCGATGATTGCCGCCTGGACTCCGGCCAACACCGCGGTCTCGCCCAAGATGGCCCCCACCGTCTGCTTGGAGAGAAGAGTAATGGGCACCGGCAGAGCGCCAGAATTAAGCCGACCAACCAATTGCTTGGCTTCCGCCGGAGTAAAATTGCCGGAAATAACCGCCTGGCCGTTGGGAATTTCTTCGTTAACCACTGGGGTAGAAATTGGCGCGCCGTCCAGATAAATGGCCACCATTTTGCCGATGTTGGCTTTGGTAATTCCCGCGAAAAGTTTGGCCCCGGTGTCATCAAACTGCAAGCTGACCCTGGGCTCTCGGGTATTAGGGTCAAATTCTAGACTCGCTCTCTCTAGATATCTCCCGGTCAGTTCCGTCGGGGCGAACAAGGAGTCTACATTGAGAGTTACATTGCCGTCTTCGTCTACGGTGGCCTCTTGTGGCTCTTCTTCATTTTGGGGTTTTTCAATCCTGAATTCCAAAAGCGGAGTCTGGCCAATCATCTCAATCGCTTGGTCCACATCCGTCACCCCCGGCAAGTCAACAATCAGCTTGTTTTCGCCGCCGGAAATAAAACTCCCGCCCTGCACCTGGACTACCGGCTCGGAGACACCGAAAAGATTAACCCGTCGTTCTATCACGTCCCGGAGCGCGGCCATGGAATCATCCACCTGTCCCGCCTCCACCGAAGAAACATCCGCTTTATAGGTTAGATGGCTACCGCCGGAGAGGTCCAGCCCCAGGCGGAAGGGATGATTTTTAAAAAAGGATTTTTCGGTCTCAAAATTAGAGTTCAGCTTGGGTTCAGATTTGACGACAAAAAACAAAACGGCCGCGCCGCCTAAAAGAATAAGGATGGATAAAATTAATTTTTTAATCATAAATATACGGGTATATTATACTTTTCTCATAAAATACGCAACCAGAGCGCCGAGCACGAATCCTCCCAAAATATCTATCGGAAAATGCACTCCGGCGGCAATTCGGGCCGCGCCGATTAGTAGAGCAAAAATAATAAAAACATAACCCGCCTGCCGGTGGTTCAGGAATATGGCCACGGCCAGAGCGCCGAAGAAAGCCGCGTGGCCGGAAGGGAAAGCGTAGCTTTCCTTCAAGAAAAGTGAACTGATATCCGCAAGCGACACAAAAGGCCGACCGGAGGCGATAAAATCCTTCAAAAAATAAGCAATAAGCCAAGCCAGACCGGCGGCGAGGAAAATAAAAATCAATTCTCGTCGTTTTTTGTAATAAAAACCAAAGAGGACAGCGGCTAGAGTAGCCGCGATAAAGGGAAAATAAACCGCAAAAAAAACAATTGTCTGGTCAAAAAACGGTGAGCGGTTGGCCAAGTTATAAAAAAAATAAAAAATTTCGCGGTTCATCTTATTTTTGATTTCGCAACCGTAAGCACATTTTTTAAAAGCTGCGCCACCGTAACCGGCCCTACTCCGCCCGGCACGGGACTCACATAGCTCGCTACATCCTGAACAGATTCTGTATCAACGTCACCGATTATGTTTGCCGAAGCGCCCGGTTCATATTTACTATCTTCGGAGGTACCTGCATCTATTATAACAGCTCCCGCTTTTATCATTTCTCCGGTAATATATTTTCCCCTGCCCATACCTGAAATCACAACATCGGCATTTTTTATTATTGCTTTTTTGTTGGGAGTTTTGCTTGTTACAATTTCTGGATTAAGTCCGCGGAATTTCAAAAGCGTGGCTACTGGCTTGCCCACCAACATCCCCTGCCCCAAGACAACTATTTTTTTACTAGCCTCTCCGAGTCTATGCGGGTTTTTAAAATCTATATTAGGGATTGAATCCAAAAGCTTCATGCAAGCCAGCGCCGTCGGATAACCAATTTTGAGTCTCTCCGGCAGACCGGCATAAAATTCTCCGCTGGCCACGTCCCCCAGACAATCCACGTCCAGTCTCGAGTCTATGGCGTCCAGCGCCGCCTGCCTGTCTATGTGTGCCGGTAGCGGCAACTGGATTATTATCCCGCACATATTTTTTACTTTATTTAATTTTTTTAACTCCGTAATTAACTTATCAGTTTGGATTGAATTCGGAAAATTCGCGTTATGGAAACGGATACCGACAGACTCGGCCATTTTTCCCTTCATTCGGACATATTGCGCCGAGGCGGGGTCGTCCCCCACCAGGACATCGGTAAAAACCGGCTGAAAAGAGAGTTTCGAAACCTCTCGTCGGACTTCGGCAAGAATTTCTTTTTGTATTTTTCGGCCGTCAATTATTTGCATAGTTCGTCCCTTAAGGTCCCCTAAGTCGGACTTAGGGGAATTCCCCTAAGTCCGACTTGGGGAGTCAGATTCCAAAAAACTCATGTTTTAAATCATCCCGATGCGCTATCCGGGCGTAACGGCGCATACTCATCAAAATCCCAAGCCCCATAAACTCAACCAAAAGATGCGAGCCACCATAACTCATAAACGGCAAGGGAATGCCGGTTACCGGCAAGAGACCCAGATTCATGCCGATATTTATGACTATATGGCTCATAAAAAAAATAGCAATGCCCATGCCGAAAAGCATTTCAAAATTAGTGGCGCCGAGCGAAGCATTGTAGAGAATCCGCCAAATCACCAAGCCGTAAAGAGCCAGGATGAGGAGAGAACCGATAAAACCCCATTCCTCGGCATAGGCGGCGAGAACAAAGTCCGTTTGGTAAGAAGGCAGGAACTTCAGCCGAGATTGGGTGCCAAAACCCAAACCCTTGCCCAGCACTTGGCCGGAGCCGACGGCGATGGTGGATTGGAAAGCGTTATAACCTGTCCCATGAATATCCGCCAAGGGATTGACGAAATTGACGATACGGGATTTTTGATAAGGCGCAAAAATATAAAACCAGGCAATCGTAAAAATTAGCGTCGCGCAAAGAAAAACCAATAGGATGTGTTTCTTGGAAATCCCAGAAACCAAAACCATGCCGAACCAGATAAAAAAAAGTATCATCGCCGAGCCGAAGTCCGGTTGGAGCAAGACCAGAAGAAAAGGCACCAGGGCGTAAAAACCGGAAATGAATATATGCTTAATGTTCCTGATTTCCACGTGCCGGCGGGAGAAATATTTGGCCAAAATTAGCACCAAAACCAGTTTTATTAGATCTGAGGGCTGGAAAGAAACCGAGCCCAGGCTAAACCAGCTCTTGGCGCCATGGGAGACGCTACCCAGAACAAAAAGGAAAACAAGCAGAAGGCAGGCGGAAATAAAAACAAAAAGGAGAACATCGGCGCGTTTGAGAAAACGAAAATCAATAAAAGAAAAAACAAAAAAAACCAGAAGGGACACTAGCACCCAGAGGACTTGCTTGCCGAAAAAAGAGCCGGGGTCTCCGGCGGTAAAAGATTTCATGGTGGAAAGGCCGGCCAAGATTATGGGCAGGATAAAAAAAACCAGTAGCCAATCTATTCGTTTGAGAACTTTTTCCGCCATCCTATTTTTTATTCCAATTTAGCCCCGAAAATATCAAACATGGGGATTATTTCCTTGACCATCGCTTCTTCCGAAAAAGGTTCCGGCCAGGTAAAGGTAACGATTTTCTCCTCCTCGGACCGAAGTTCTTTCAAATAAGTCCGACTGGCGGAAAGGGCATTGCCGTCAGAGCCATAAAGTATGGCAATTACGTTTACCGCCGGAATCCGGAAGAGAGAATTGTTTTTAATAGTTGCGAGAAGGATGGGGGTGGCCTGCTCATTCTGTAAGTTTATGTCGGAGACAGCAACCTTAAGCTCCCTTATTTTTTCCTGAGGCACTTGGGACCATCGCGGAACTTCGCTAAACTCAAAAGTGGTATAAACCGGCACGGAATTGCCCACGCCTATGGCCGGCTCAAAAATGGCGAACTTGCCGCCAGGCGGAATAAAGGTTTCCCCTTCCCGTTTGCCGATATAAATATTGTCTTTGTCCGCGAAACGGAAGCGATATTTTATTTTTTCCACCGCGGCGGAGCCGTTATGGTTCTCAATGTAGGCTACGGCATTATACCGACCTGGCACCACTAGAAAGGCGCGGGCCCACAAAATGGAAATTTCATCCACTTTAAAATAACAAGCGAGTTTGCAAGAGCCGCCGCAGTCTATGCCGTCTTCTTTGCCGTTTAGCTTGCCGTCAAAACAAGTGGGGGGCTTGGTAAAATACGAAAAAAAGAAAAGTAAACCTAACCCACCGGCCAGGATAATCAAAATCAACACATAAAGCATCTGCCGCTTCAGAGCCCAAGTCATAAAAACATTATATCGCATTGAGCTCCAAGAAAAAAGCCGAGCCCTGACCGACGCCTGCGGATTCGCCCCAAACCCGCCCCCCATGCGCGTCCATTATGAGCTTGACCGAATACAGGCCGTAGCCGGTGGAATCCACGTTAATTTTGACCGAATCTTTACCCCGGCCGCCTTCGGTAAACAAATGCGCTTTGTCTTCTGGCGCGATGCCGACTCCGGTATCCCGCACCAAAAACAAAATTTTGCCATTTTTGTTTTCAAGACTGATGGATATCTCGCCCTCTTTGGTGTATTTAATGGAATTCTCCACCAAGTTATGCACTGCTTCTTTAAGCCAGACGGCATCGCCCAAGATATTGTAATTTCCTTCTTTAATATCGATTTTCACATTCAGACCCTTGGCTTCAATACTCGGTTTCTTTTCTTCTAAAGTCTTTTCCGCTATTTCTCGGAAATTTAAATTCTTCAGGTCAAATTTAATAGTGCCCCTTTGCATATTGGCCACGTTGAGCACTAGGTCCACTGTCTCTAGGCCCATATTGTCCGAATCCAAGCCCTGCTGGGCACTTTTCTTTATCTCCTCGCCAGCCTCGCCGAAGGTGCCGTCCAGAATGC
>MFVV01000008.1 GCA_001786225.1 Candidatus Nomurabacteria bacterium RIFCSPLOWO2_12_FULL_46_14
TACAAAAGAAGTTTTAGATTTTCCTCCCGTTGGTCCAATTAAAAAATTTGCCGCCATGATCCTTACTTCTTACTTCTCTGAATTTAAAAGGATAGTCGATCGAGCGGAACAAAGAGAAGAGGCAGAGGCCAGGTTAAAAAATTTAGAAAGAGTACAAAACCAATTAACTGAATTGAGAGAGAAGTTAGGGCATAAGATAGACGAAATGCTGGAAATGAAACTCCACGACACTGACCCAGAAGCATACGAAGAGTGTCAGGAGATACGAAAGTCCGAAACATTTTTAAAGTCTCACTTGGCTAGATTGGAAGTGCTTAGGGGGCAAACTAATATAGAAGATATGAAAGAAAAATATTGGATAATAAATGCACGAAATACTCCTCCATCTTCATCTTTTATAACCTGGTACGAAGAGATGTCTGGAAATCCTATTGGACCAGATACTCTTTTCATAACCGGAGTTGGAATAGCTGAAAAAATAAAAGAAGAAGAGACGGTAATGCTAAGAGAACTCGCGGACCTTACCCGGAGGCGTGCGGCGATACTGGAACCGCTTTTTCATAAATATTCCAATCCCCAGCAGTGATTTTCTTCCCGCTTCCCCTTTTTAGCTTACCAGTGCTATAATACACAACATACGATATATCGTATGTTGTAAATGCCTCATTTATCAAAAAGAAAACTTAACTTGGAGCATTTAAGGGAACTAGAGCGGGAGCTTGTACATTCTCTGGAGCGCTCTTTTTTAAAAACAAAAACGAGATTCGTGTTCAATGAATTTTTTACGAAAACGGAGAGGATTATGTTCGCCAAGCGTCTAGCGGTGATTGCTATGCTTCAAAAAGGAATTTCTTCCTATATGATTGCCGAAGCTCTTTTTATGAGTCCCTCTACCACTGAACGTATGTTACTGGCCTATGAGCAAGATAAGTATCAAAATATAATCAAAGAAGCTCTGGGTAAAAAAGATATCTGGAATATTATTGAAAGTATATTAAACATGGGAGGCATACTTCCGCCACGATACGGTGGAGGGAGATGGCGCACAATAGATAAACATATTTACAAAAAGAATCTAAAAGATAGTTGATTGATAACATACGATATATCGTATGTTGTTTAAATTGGGGATTTTATAATTTTAGACTTTTATGATATAAAAGAAAATATACACCCCCATCTGTAATGCGGGGTGGGTTTGATTTGTGTCAAGCAAAAAATGAAAAAAGTTGAAAATACTGAAAAAATAATAATCAAAGGCGCGCGGACTCACAATCTGAAGAATATTGATGTGGAAATACCGCGGAACAAAATGACGGTGATTACCGGAGTCTCCGGGAGCGGTAAGTCTTCCTTGGCTTTTGATACCATTTTCGCCGAGGGCCAGCGCAGGTATGTGGAATCCCTATCTTCTTACGCCCGGCAATTTCTCAATCAGATGCCCAAGCCGGATGTGGATGAAATTACCGGCCTCTCTCCGGCGATTTCCATAGACCAGAAATCTCGTTCCAACAATCCGCGCTCCACGGTGGCGACCATCACCGAGATCTATGATTATCTTCGAGTGATGTACGCGCGCATCGGCCATCCCCATTGCCCGCTTTGTGGCGAGGAAATAAAAACGCTCTCTTATGAAGAAATAATAAATTTTATTTTAGAGAAAGTAAGCAGCTCCGGGGAAAACAAAAGAAAAGGCGATACGAAAATTACGATTTTCTCCCCAGTGGTCCGAGGCCGCAAGGGGGAATACTATCAACTGCTTTACGATCTCCTGGGCAAAGGATTCGCCGAAGTCCGCCTGGACGGAACGATGAAAAAACTCCGAGAGCAAATTACTCTCTCCAAGCACAAAAAGCACAATATTGAGGTTTTGGTGGATAGTTTTTTATCGCGGGAATTATTGGGGGCGGGCCGCTTGAGACTGTCGGAGGCGATAGAGCGCGCCCTTTTGGAATCTGATAGCTTAGTCACGGTTAAAATAGACAATAGTCCGAATGCCGGACAAGAGTTCACCATGTCCGCCAAGTTTGCCTGCAAAAATGACGGCTTTTCCTTCCCGGAAATAGAGCCCCGTCTTTTTTCCTTCAATTCGCCTTACGGAGCCTGCCCGGAATGCAATGGCTTGGGAACCAAATATTTTGGCGGAGACGAAATGTGCGAATCTTGCAAAGGCGCGCGCTTGCGTCGGGAAGCCCTAAACGTTTTTCTTTATACGTCCCCCAAGTCGGACTTAGGGGATTTTCCCCTAAGTCCGACTTGGGGGAAGATTAATATTCTGGATATTTCTTCCTTGTCCATCAGAGATGCCTATGATTTTTTCAAAAACATAAAGCTGACTCCGCAGGAGAGGGAAATATCTCTGTCGGTAGTGAAGGAGATTGAAGCCCGACTCCGGTTTATGCTCAATGTGGGCCTGGATTACCTGGAGCTCTCCCGCCGAGCCAACACTCTCTCCGGCGGGGAGGCTCAGCGCATCCGCCTGGCTTCTCAGCTAGGTTCGCGTCTCGTGGGTGCGCTTTACGTTTTGGATGAACCGACCATCGGTCTACATCAGCGGGACAATGACCGGCTAATAGCGACCCTACGAGAACTCCGGGACTTAGGCAACACCATCTTGGTGGTGGAGCACGATGAAGATACTATTTTTGCTTCGGATTACATCGTGGATATTGGCCCTCAAGCCGGCGTTCATGGCGGAGAGGTAGTGGCTTCAGGTTATCTGGAATAAATGCTGACCGCGGAGAGGAACAAAACCGGTTCCCGCACCCTAGCCTATCTGCGAAGAGAAGTTAAAATACCCGTGCCTGAAAAGCGCCGGACGGGCAAGGGGGCCATCCGCGTCGCTGGCGGCAAGGTATTTAACATTAAAAATCTGAATGTGGAATTACCTCTGGGCATAATGACTGCCATCACCGGAGTTTCCGGCTCCGGCAAGAGTTCTTTTATGTATGAAATTCTGCACAAAAATCTTCGAGCTCGCTATGAAAGAAAACATCGTTCCGCGCGAGTTTTTAATTGCGCGTCTTTTGTCGGCGCGGAATATCTTACCCGAGCCGTGTTAATAGACCAGTCGCCCATCGGCCGCACGTCTCGCTCCAACCTGGCGACCTATACCGGCGCCTTTTCTCCCATTCGCGACCTGTTCGCCGCCACGGAAGAAGCAAGGCTCCGCGGCTGGAAGGCCAACCGTTTCTCTTTTAACGTTAAGTCTGTCGCGGGAGGTGGCCGTTGCGAAGCCTGCGAAGGCAACGGCGAAATCGCGGTAGAAATGCATTTTCTGCCGACGGTGTATGTAACCTGCGACATTTGCCGAGGCAAACGTTTTGACCAAGAAACATTGACGGTAAAATATAAGAGAAAGAACATTTACGATGTGTTGGAAATGACCGTGGAAGAAGGGCTTAAGTTCTTCAAAGATATTCCGGCCGTGGCCGACAGACTGCGGACTCTTTCTGACGTGGGTTTGTCTTACCTTCGGCTCGGAGAACGGGCCACCACTCTCTCCGGCGGCGAAGCGCAAAGGGTAAAAATAGCGAGTGAGCTTTTTGAACACTATTCCGTCGGGACTCGGCTCCAAAAAACCATTTATCTTTTGGACGAGCCGACGGTGGGGCTCCATTATGACGATGTGGTTAAACTTCTCCAAATGCTCAATAAACTGGTGTCTTACGGCAACACTGTGGTGGTGATTGAGCATAATTTGGATATAGTGAAAAATTCCGACTATGTCTTGGATTTCGGACCAGAAGGTGGCGAAGCCGGGGGTAAACTGATAGCCCGGGGCACGCCGGAAGAAGTCGCGGGCAATAGTCAATCGCATACCGGTAAATACTTGAGGAAAGCATTAAGAAAATGAAAAGAATAAATAAAATAAAATTACCGGACAAGCCCGGCGTTTATCTGTTCAAAAAAAATAAAAAAATTTTGTACATAGGCAAAGCCACGTCGCTCCACAACAGAGTCCGAAGCTACATGTCCCCTAGACTCTTTGACATAAGAGGGCCACTGGTGGAGAAAATGGTAGAAGAATCGGACAGCGTAGACTGGACTACAACCGACAGCGTTCTCGAAGCGATTATTTTAGAAGCCGCGCTTATTAAAAAACACCTTCCAAAATACAACACCGACGGCAAGTCAGATAAAAGCTGGAATTACGTTTGCTTAACCAAAGACAAGCTTCCGCAGATAGTATTGGAGAGGGAACACCGGCTTAATTTTAAAAAAACCAATTTTCGTTCTTGTTACGGCCCCTTTCCGCATGGCGGTGAGCTGAAAGAGGCGATAAAGATTATCCGGAAAATTTTCCCATTCCTGGACGACCAGAGCAAAAATTATCTGGAATTTTACCGCCAGATAAATATGGCGCCGGATTTGGACGACGCCAAAATGTATAAAGAAAATATAAAAAACATCAAGCTTTTTTTCCAAGGCAAGAAAAAGCGAATTTTGCAAAATCTTCAGAAAGAAATGCGCTCCTATGTAGTGGCGCGCGAATTTGAAAAAGCCGGCGAGAAAAAAAGGCAGATTTTTGCCTTGAAGCATATAAATGATGTAGCCCTGCTGAAATACCCCTACCCAGCCTCCCCCTATATAGGGGGAGGTGCTAAGGGCGGAGGGGGTAGGATTGAGGCCTATGATATAGCTCATCTCTCCGGCCAGAATATGGTCGGGGTGATGACGGTAGTGGAGGATAGAGAAGTAAAAAAAAGTGAATATAAAAAATTCAAAATAAGAACTCAAAAAAACATAAACGACATCGGCGCGCTTGTGGAGATTCTTGAAAGACGACTGGCTCATGCGGAATGGAATTACCCAAATCTAATTGTGATTGACGGGGGACTGGGGCAGAAAAATGCCATAAAGAATATAATAGAGAAAGCGGGGTTGAAAATTCGTGTTGTTTCGGTGGTAAAAGACGAGAGACACAAGCCGAAAGATATTTTAGGAGATGAAAAGATTATCAAAGAGCATAAATCTGCCATACTGCTTGCCAACAGCGAGGCTCATCGTTTCGCCATTGCTTACCACAAGAAGATTCGCGGAAAAAATTTTCTGCCGTAGTATAATTGCAGAATGGACAAATCCGCACTTTTAGAGAAATTAAAGCAAGAAATGGTGACAGACCAGGGTCTGCCTCTTACGGAATCTAATTTGGTTTTCGGCGAGGGCGACCCCGACTGCCGAGTTCTCTTCATCGGCGAGGCGCCTGGTTTTAATGAAGACCGGGAGAAGAGGCCTTTTGTCGGCCGGGCCGGCCAGCTCTTGCGGCGGAACATACGCGATTTGGGCTGGCGGGAGGAAGATGTTTATATCACCAATATAGTTAAGCGCCGGCCGCCGGAAAACCGCGACCCAAGCCCGGAGGAAATAGAGAAATACAAACCATATCTAGCTCGGCAGATTGAGATTTTGAGCCCCGAGATTATCGTGCCCCTCGGCCGGTTCTCTATGAATTACTTTCTGCCGGAGGCTAGGATTACCCGCGACCAGGGCAAGCTCTTCCGGGCGGGAGAATATTTTATTCTGCCGATGCTCCACCCCGCCGCGGCCCTCCGGGGTAATGAGGTCATGAGGCTGTTTACGGAGACTTTCAAAAAACTACCCGCGGCGCTAGAGAAGGTAAGCCGAGGCGACTCGGTGGAAGTAAAAAAAGAAGAACTCGGAGTGGTAAAGAACAGATTGGAGGATGTCCAAGGCAAACTTTTCGGCTGATAATCCAATGCGTTCCTCAGCAAACATCGTTATTTTGCATAATATCCGGAGTGTGGCTAATGTCGGCGCCATGTTTCGGACTTGCGATGCCGCAGGCATAGATAAAATATATCTGGTGGGGCTTACCCCTGCGCCTCTTGATCGCTTCGGCAGAAAGAGAAAAGATTTAGCCAAGTCCGCGCTCGGCGCGGAGGAATTAGTACCCTGGGAAAGCCGACCGACTATTTTGCCTCTGCTTAAAAAATTAAAAGCGGACAGGTTTTTGATTATTGCCCTAGAACAACACAAAAATTCCGTAGATTACAAAAAAGTAAAAGTTAAAAATAAAAATGTTTTTATCGCGGGGAGCGAAGTGGAGGGAATTCCGAAAAATATTTTAAACAAATGCGATATCGTCGCGGAAATCCCCATGCTGGGTGAAAAAGAATCTCTGAATGTCTCGGTAGCGCTCGGCGTCGCCTTGTTTGCGATGCTGAAGAATCAAAAATAAATAAAAAATCAATTTTTATTTATTTTTGGCATCTAGGGCAGAATACGGTGGTGCGGCTTTGGATAAGCATCTTTGCGAGCGGTTTGTGGCAGAGGGGGCATTGCTTGCCGGCCTTGCCATAGACCTGGTGCTCTCGGGCGTAGTTGCCGCGCGTTTCATCCAGGAGGCGATAGGTGGCCACCGAGGAGCCGCCCGTTTTAATGGCCCGGCGGAGTATATTAACTATGACTTTATGCAGTTTCGTCGTTTCCCTAGGGGATAGGGAAGAGGCGGGGCGATAGGGCAAAATGCGCGCCGCAAACAGACACTCGTCCGTGTAGATGTTGCCCAAGCCGGTGACTATTTTTTGCCCCATAAGAACGCTTTTGATATTGCCTTTTTTATTTTTCAGAGAATTATGGAGATACTTGGCGGTAAAATTACGGCTTAAGGGTTCCGAGCCAAATAGGCCGAAATGATTTTCTTGCTCAAATGCTTGGCTGTCGGGATAATACAAAAGATAGCCGAACATGCGGGTGTCGTTGTAATAGAGAACTCCGCGCGAGAGTTGAAAAATTATATGAGTGTGCTTGTTGGGCAGGTGGTGTTCAGATAGTTCAATGGGATGGCCACCGATTAGCGGCGCGGGTTTCGCATTTTTTCTCACTCCTCCCTGCCCGTCCGGCAGGCGGGGCGCATTCACCGCCTTGTCGTTCGAAAACATGCGAAACCCGCGCCGCTCTGAATAATACGCGAACTGCCCGGACATTTTTAAATGTGCTAATAACACCTTGTTGCTCCTAAACCGGAAAATCAAATTCTTTGCTCTGCGTTCTATGGCGGAAAATACCTCACCTTGGAGTCCACGTTCAAATTCCCGCTTTTTTTTAAATGAAGCAGGGCGAATATTGCCCTTGCCGGAGACAATTTTACTCCGGCGCACTTCTACCCGCTTTATTTTTTGGCCGACTATGGCCCGCACGAGCCCCCGGCGCAGATTTTCAACTTCAGGCAATTCCGGCATGTTATAATATATAACATGAAGAAAGTTTTTTTCATAACTTCAATATTTTTTGCTTTAATTCTTTTACCATTTTCTACGCGAGCGGAACCAGACGGCGAAGCGATGCCAGTAAAAATTTTATTGGTGCCCGGCCACGACAATGAAATCTGGGGCGCGCAGTACGGAAAGATTAAAGAAGCGGATATGAATCTTCGCCTAGCCCAAGAGCTTTTTAAAATTCTCCGGAACGAAAATAGATTTGAGACATATATTACCCGCGACAATCTGGGCTACACGACAGTCTTCGCGGATTATTTCGCCTCGGCAATGGATGAAGTAATCGCTTTTAAGAATAAGGCCAAGAAAGAAACGGCAGAGAAAATAGATTCGGGCGAACTTGTGCCCAAAGAGGGCGCGCCACACAATAACGCGGCGGCAGAGATGGCGCTCAAGCTTTACGCTTTTAATAAATGGGCGGGGGAGAATAATATTGACGCGGTGGTCCACATTCACTTTAACGATTATCCCCGGCCAAGCAAGTGGCTTATCGGCAAATATCGGGGCTTCGTCATTTATGTGCCGGAGGCGCAGATGCAAAACGCTAAGGCGAGTATCACCTTGGGCGAGAGCATTTTTGTCGAACTCAAGAAAAAATACATCACCAGCACCTACCCGTGGGAAAAAGGCGGATTGGTGCCCGACCAGGAGCTGATTGCTCTGGGCGGGAACGGTACTCTGCCCGCGAGCGTTCGTTCTGTCCTCATAGAATACGGCTACATTTATCGCTTCGGCAACACCGCCTTTCGCCACGGCGCCTACAAAGACATGGCCGCCCGCACCGCAACCGGCATAAAGAACTACTTTTTCTTGAAGTGATAAATTGTGCAAAGCCCGACTTTGCCCAGGGGTAAAATTTATCTAATTTTAAGCTATAATCTAGGCATGGAACCCCGGTTGCCCCAAATGCCGAATACAATTGAGACGCACGCTGAACGTATTAGCTCTCGGGATATTGAAGGTCTTGCGACTCCGCTTAATTTGAATGGCATTTTATATATGCCAAGGGCAAGTTTTGACCCTGAAACTTATCAACGAATCGGACGAAAATTTTCAGATCAACCATGGTTTAAAGCTCTCAGGGTCGACAAAGATAACTGGAGAAGTGGTTTGGAAGATATAGAATTCGAAGGCATCATAAATGATGGAGACATAATGATCGAATCCCATAATTATTTCTCTTCGTTGGGGCGCATGCC
>MFVV01000009.1 GCA_001786225.1 Candidatus Nomurabacteria bacterium RIFCSPLOWO2_12_FULL_46_14
CAAAAAACTTTCCAAAAAAGTCACCGAAGCCGTAGAGATGATATTTACGGAAGGTAAGGATAAAGCGATGAGTTTGTATAATAGTTAAATCTCTTTGACTGCTTCAATAATTATGCTTTTTTCGCCGTTGCGCAGGGAAATTTTTCCGGAGAGAGCGATGCATTTCTCTGGCGCCAGAATCTCCATGGATTCTTTGAAAATAGAAGGGAAGGCAACAGCCTCAATGGAACCGGAGAGGTCGGAAATTTTAAGAAAGACCATCCGCTCGTTGTTCTTGGTGATTACTTGCCGGACGGAATCAATGATGCCGCCTAAGGTTACCGGCATGCCGTTGCCCAGACTGTTTTCTTTGTCTTCTTTTATTTTTTTGATATTTATTTCCCGACTCTCCAATTTTTCCCGCAAGCGGTCCAGCGGGTGGCCGGAGAGGTAAAGCCCCAGGAGCTCTTTTTCCCAAGAAAGTTTTTCCGCCGGTGCGGCCTTTTGCCCGTTCCCCAGTTTCAGTTCGGCGACTTGCGCCGCGCTTCCGCCGAAAAGCGAAGTTTGATTCTTGCTCCGCCGCAGGGCCTCCTGACGGTAGAGGAGCATGCTCTCTAAATTGGCGAGCAATACGCCCCGATCGCCCCAGGCGTCCAGACAGCCGGATTTAATCAGGGCTTCCATGGATTTTTTGTTGAGATTTTTGTGTTCTATCCTCCGGAGGAAATCAGCCATGGATTTGAATTTACCATTTAGTTTTCTTTCCGTAATTATGGCATCGGCGATGTCCGTGCCCATATTTTTTATAGTATAAAAGCCGAATCTTATTTTCCGACTCGGATGCTCCCAGTCAATGACCGAACCCCCCTCCGCCAGACAAGTAAAACCGCCGAAGCTTTCATTGATGTCCGGTGGCAATACCGGAATTTTCATATTCTTGCACTCGTTTATTATCTCGCCGATTTTTTCCACATCACCGGACTCCGCGGTCAAGATGGCAGCCATGTATTCCACCGGATAATTGGCCTTCATATAGGCTGTCTGATAGGCCACCTTGCCGTAAGAAGCGGCGTGGGCCTTATTGAAGCCGTAGGCTTGGAAAGGCTCAAAAAGCTTCCAAAGCTTCTCGGCGAATTCCGGAGTCTGGCCGTTTTCCACTATCCCCTCGGTGAATTTTTCATACTGGGCCGCCATTTCCGCCGGAATTTTTTTGCCGACCGCCTTGCGGAATTTATCCACTTCTTCCCAGTTATAACCGGCCAGTTCCAGAGCGCAGAAGAGGAGGTCGTCCTGATAGACAATCAGGCCGTAAGATTCGCCTAGGAATTTTTTCATCCGCGGGTCCAGATATTTGACCAGGGCCGGGTTGTGCTTGCGCTTAATGTATTCCGGAATGGTTTCCATCGGCCCGGGGCGGTAGAGGGCTACCATGGCGTTGATGTCGTGAATGGAGGTCGGGCGCAATTCTTTTAGATACCTGGTCATGCCGGCGCCATTTAACTGAAACAAGCCTTCGGTTTGGCCGCGCGCCAAGAGAGAGAAAGTTTTGCGGTCGTTGAGGGGTATATGTTCTATATCTATGTCTGTGTTATAAAATTTTTTTACTAGCCGGATGGCGTCCGCGAGAATAGCCAGATTCCGGATGCCGAGGAAATCAAATTTGAGCAGTCCGGCTCCGCCGCCGTAGTCCGGGTCCAGGGAATACATATCGTACTGAGTGATGATGGCTTCGCCCTTCGGGTCGTATTGCAGGGGTGTATATTCCGTAAGAGGTTGGGGAGAGATAACCACGCCCGCCGCATGCACCGAAATGTGGCGAACGCAGCCCTCCATTTTTTTGGCCAAATCAATTATTTTTCTGGTGTCGTTTTCTTTTTCGTAGGCCTCCCGCAGTTCCGGTACTATCTCCATGGCATGGTCGAGGGTCTGTGGCATGCCCTGGCTCCCCAGGGGAATCATTTTGGAAATCCGGTCGCCCACGGCGTAAGGATAGCCCAGGGCCCGGGCCACATCTCGTACGGCGCCGCGAGCCATCATAGTGCCGAAGGTTCCGACCTGGGCCACCTTATCCGCGCCGTATTTCTCTTTGGCGTAATCAATCATTTCGTCCCGCCGATTGTCGGCAAAGTCCATATCTATATCCGGCGCTGAAGGCCGATAGGGATTGAGAAATCTTTCAAAGGGCAGTTTGTATTCTATGGGGTTGATGTTGGTGATGCCGAGAAGGTAGGTAACCATACTGCCGGCGACCGAGCCACGGATGGTGGTCAAGATGCCCCCCTCCCGCGCGTGGCGCAAAAGGTCACCCACCACCAGGAAGTACGGCGAATAGCCTTTGTCAAAAATTATTTTTAGTTCGTACTCCACCCGGCTAGTAATGTCCTTTGTCTCGGCGAGCCCCAATCTGGCAAAACCGGCGTAAGCCAGCTCCCGCAGTTTCTGGTCGTAAGTTTTGCCCGATTCTATTTTAAAATCCGGGAAAACCCACTTGGTGAGTTCCAGTTCCAGATTGCATTTTGCCGCCACTAGCTCGGTATTGCTCACTGCTTCTTCGTAGCCTTGGAAAATTTTGTACGCTTCCGCCGCGCCGATTAGGGAGAAATCGTCGTTGGAGAATTCAAACTTACTACCTTCCGCGCCGCCCGACTGGGTGTTGATTTGGAGAAGAGTATGATGGGCTTCGTGGTCATCCGAACGAGGATAATGGGAATCTTGGGTGGCTACCGCCAAAACGCCGTGCTTCTTGCCAAGCGCGACCAATCGATCTCGGACCAGTTTGTCGTTCTCCACCGAAGGGTGGCACTGGATTTCAATAAAATAATTTTCCGGGCCGAAGATGTCCAGATACTCTTTGACCAGAGTGTCCGCTTTATCCATATCGCCCCGGAGCACTGTTTGGGAAAGTTCGCCACCGAGACAGCCGGAGAGGGCAATCAGACCGCCAGAATATTGGCGGAGAATTTCTTTGTCCATTCTGGGCTTGTAGTAATATCCCTCTAAATTGGCCAGAGTGACGAGCTTAATGAGATTTTTGTAGCCCTCCAGATTTTTGGCGAGCAAGGTGAGGTGATAGTAGCGCTTGGTGCCATTTTCTTCGGTTGTTTTATCCAGGCGCGAACCGGCGGTCATGTAGGCCTCTACGCCCAAAATGGGCTTCAAGCCTTCTTTTTTAGCCAGTTTATAAAATTCAATCGCGCCGTACATGTTGCCATGGTCGGTTAAAGCGAGCGCCTCCATGCCGTCTTGTTTAGCCAGAGCCACCAAATCCTCAAGCTTGGAAAGCCCGTCTAGCAGGGAGTAGTGGGAATGGGTATGGAGGTGGATAAACTTGCTCATTGTTGCTATAATAGCATGGTATAATAACAATGTTAAAGTTAAATTTTGCTACAAGAAAAATAGATTTTTCTGCGTTAGTCATAAGGTCATACCTTAGAAAAATCTATTTTTCTTTCCGCAATAATCTATGAAAAAAATTCGCGTCGGCATAAATGGTTTTGGGCGAATAGGTCGGGCATTCTTAAAAACAGCTTGGACAAGGCCGGAAATTGAAATAGTTGCCGTAAACGATTTGGGAAGCGTGGAGAATATGGCTTACCTGCTCAAATACGATACTGTCTATCGAGAATGGCAGCATGATATTAAAACAGAGGGGCAGGAAATAATTATTGATGGCAAGAGAGTAAAAGTTTTAACAGAAAAGGACCCAAGTAAACTTCCCTGGAAAGATTTAAGTGTAGATGTGGTGGTTGAATCTACTGGTCTTTTTGTGACTTATGAAAAATCAAAAGCTCATTTGGATGCGGGCGCGAAAAAAGTGGTGATTACTGCTCCGGCCAAAGATGGCGATGGTACAATAAACGGAGAGACTATTTTACTCGGTGTTAATGAAGAGAAATTCGGCACTTGCGACATAACTTCAAATGCGTCCTGCACCACAAATGCAGCGTCACCACTTATAGCAATTTTGGATGAAAGTTTGGGTATTGAAAAGGCAATACTAAATACAGTGCATGGGTACACTGCGAGCCAAGCGCTAGTGGATGGACCAAGCAAAGAAAATCTTCGTGAGGGCCGTGCTGCGGCGCAAAACATCGTGCCTTCTTCTACCGGGGCGGCGATAGCGGTAACGAAAGCATTTACAAAACTATCAGGACTTTTTGATGGCATATCTATCAGAGTTCCCGTACCAGCCGGCTCAATTGTTGATATAACTTTTATTGCCAAGAAAAATACTACAAAAGAAGAAGTGAATGAAGTTTTAAAAAAGGCGGCGGGCGAAAAGCGCTGGGAAGGATTATTTGCCGTTACCGAAGAAGAACTTGTCTCCTCTGATATTCTGGGTAGTCCTTATGGCTCTATCGCTGATTTAAAATTGACAAGAGTAGTCGGCGGAAATTTAGTGAAGGTAATGGGCTGGTATGACAACGAAATGGGATACGCTTACACCCTGGTCGAGCATGTTATAAAAACAGCGATAAGCATCGCTTGATAATATATGAAAATTTTTATCGGCACGGACCACGCGGGTTATGGCTTGAAGGAAAAACTTGTTTTAGCTCTGCGGGCCCAGGGGCATGAGGTGGTGGACAAAGGCGCTTACGAATACAACGAAGGAGACGATTACCCTGACTTCATTATTCCGGTGGCCAAAGAAGTTTCTCAAAATCCGGATGGGGTGAGAGGCATAGTCCTGGGCGCCACCGGCCAGGGCGAGGCCATTTGCGCCAACAAGTTCCCGGGCGTGCGGGCGGCAGTTTATTACGGAAAATCAAAAACAGTGGTGGACGATGAAGCGGACATCATAGTGCGTTCCCGGGAGCATAACAATACAAACATTCTCTCGCTTGCCGGCAGATATCTGACGGAAGAAGCCATGCTGGAGACCGTCAATCTCTGGCTTGCTACCGCCTATACTGCCGAGGAAAGGCACGTGCGGCGGCTGGCCAAAATTGATGAGATTAAAATAGAGAATAATGCCTGAAATAATTCCAGCTATTATACCGAAAAACTACGAGGATTTAAAAAATAAAATTGCACTGGTTCGGGGCATAGTTCTCGTAGCGCAAATAGATATTTGCGACGGCATTTTTGCAAAAAACCGTACTTGGCCTTTTGCCGAAAGCGGCACGGATATCCACTTTCAAAAAATCCTAAATGAGGAAGAAGGCTTGCCGTTCTGGGAGGATATTGATTTTGAACTTGACCTCATGGTTGCCGATGCGGTGGAAAATTTTGATATTTACACCAAGCTTGGGCCGAGGAGCTTGATTTTTCATCTGGAAGCGGTGGGCGACTTGGAAAACTTTAGGGATTTTCTGGAAGGCATTGATGTTTATACGAGAGACAGCATCGATATCGGCATAGCAATAAACCCCAGCACGCCGCTCCAACATCTTTTACCGTTGATTGCCAGTATTGAATTTATCCAATGCATGGGCAATGACCGAATCAGCTATCAGGGGGTGGAGCTGGACCCGCGAGTGTACGAAACAATTGAAATTCTCAGAAAAAAATATCCGGATATACCTATCGCGGTGGATATTGGCGTTAATGAAGAAACCGCGCCTCTTCTTATTAAGGCGGGTGCTACAAAATTGTCCATTGGTTCTGCAATTTTCAATACTGATGATATAATTGGAACTATAGATAAATTCAGAAGTTTATAAAAAAGTTAGTAATTTTTGCCTTTACTAGTCATCTTTGTATAATAATTTAATGCAATCAAGAGTTTTATCACAACAAGCTTTCTCCTTCCCACTAATCACCAAAGACATAAAAAGCTCTTTTTCGCAAGCTCTTAGTTTTAATGAACGCAGGAATATATTTCTAGGAAAGTTGTTGAGTCCTAACAGTAAAAACAGATACAAGCGCTACTTGGGCGCGCCTATCAGATACGCAGGTGGTAAAAGTCTAGCTGTCGGTCTAATAGTTGAATTGATTCCAAGTGATGCGCGAAGAGTAATTTCTCCATTCTTAGGAGGAGGCTCTGTGGAAGTTGCTGTCGCCAACGAACTAGAACTACCAGTTATTGGCTATGACATTTTTGATATTTTGGTAAATTATTGGCAAGTGCAATTAAAAACCCCAAGCGAGTTATATGAAAAATTAAGTAATTTTAAGCCAAATAAAAGAGAATTTCAAAAAATAAAAGAAAGATTAAAACAACATTGGAAAGGAGAGAAGAAATTAGACAACCTGGATCTCGCGGCTCATTATTACTACAATCACAACACTTCTTATGGTCCGGGCTTTTTGAGTTGGCCGTCTTCTGTCTATATGCAGGAAAAAAAATATTCTTCAATGTTGAAAAAGATAAAAAATTTTGAAGCGAGTAATTTAAAAGTATTTAAAAGTTCCTTTGAAAAGGTAATTCCCAGATTTACAAACGACTTTTTATATTGCGACCCGCCTTATTTTTTAGATGGAGACAGTAAAATGTTTAAGGGAATATATCCTCAAAGAAATTTCCCGATTCATCATAATAGTTTTAACCACGAAGCGTTAAGAGATTTGCTCTTACAACATAAAGGTAAATTCATATTGTCTTATAACGACTGTTCCACCATTCGGGAATGGTATAAGGATTTTACTTTCATTGCAGGAGATGCTTACTCGGTCAAAAGTGGTCAAAAGAGATGGCAGATATTTTTATATGGGAAAAATAGGTTTGAAACAGACAACGCTTTTCAGTCAATGAACGGAATAGGCCAACTACTTATTGAATGCATTAATCTGTACCCGGATTCTTTTACCGATTATCAAAAAAACAAGATTGACGTCTTTGCTGATAATTTAGATGTTCGAAACTCCAAAGCAAGAAATAAAACTCAAACTTCAGATCAAAAAGTTATATTTAAATATAAGGATAAAAATTTAGGCGAATTGGAAATGCGAAATAGTGGTTTTAACCATTATAAGGAAGTTTTATTTGTTATGAATAAAAAACAGGTCTTAGATTTATTGCTCAACAACATCAAAGTAAGGGGCAAATACAAAGGAAAAATTTTACTTTACGGTGATGCTGATAAAAAGTTTATTCATCGTAAAAATATATTTTGACATGCTAACCGAACTAAAAATAAAAGAGCTGGAACAAAAAGCCTTGGATATTCGCCGCTCTATTATTGAGATGCTCTCGGAGGCGGGGAGTGGGCACACGGCCGGCCCCTTGGGCATGGCAGACATCTTCGCCCTTTTTTATTTTCATATTCTCCGGCATGACCCCAAGAATCCGCTGTGGGACAAGCGGGACATCGTGGTGCTTTCCAACGGTCACATCTGCCCGGTGTATTACGCGGCGATGGCGCACGCGGGCTATTTTCCGACCGAGGAATTGAAGACCTTGCGCAAATTCGGCAGTCGGCTCCAAGGCCATCCGCATCGGGAGTACATGCCCTGGCTCCAAACTTCTTCCGGTCCCCTGGGTTCCGGACTTTCCCAAGCGGCGGGTATGGCGTTAGCCGACAGAATGAACCATTGGGCCGAAGGCAGATTTATTTATTGTTTTATGTCCGACGGCGAACTGGACGAGGGCAACAGCTGGGAGGCGATTATGTTCGTCGCTAAAAATAAATTGACTAATTTAATCGCCATAGTTGACCGGAACAATATCCAAATAGACGGCCGCACCGACGACATTATGCCGCTCGAACCCTTGATGGATAAATGGCATGCCTTTAACTGGCGGGTGATAGAAGTGGACGGCCATGATTTTGAGGCGCTTAATCGGGCGGTAGAGCAAGCGCAAGCTCCCGGAGACAAGCCGACAGTCATCATCGCCCACACTATTCCCGGCAAGGGAGTCAAGGAATTTGAAGGGGATTACAAATGGCACGGCAAAGCACCGAATAAAGCAGAAGCCGCGATGGCGTTACAAGAATTAAGCTAATGATGGAAAATCTAGACACCAAACATAAAAAATCCCCGCCGA
>MFVV01000010.1 GCA_001786225.1 Candidatus Nomurabacteria bacterium RIFCSPLOWO2_12_FULL_46_14
ATTTTATGTTAGAAGGTACGCCAGGAAAAAAAGAAATAAAAGAATTGAAAGTGGGATCTCCATTGGAAGAAGTTTTAGATTTTTCCCACATCCTAACTAGTGAGCGCAATGAAAAATACTTTTTTACCACAGCCGATAGAGTTGATCATTTAGTTTTAGGTGGTGCCGAAATGTCTAACGCAGTACGCGCGAAAGATAATAAAATTATTCCCATTGTTGCCAGTAAAATACTCTTAAGAGTCTTTTCTATTCTTCAAGGATTTACAGAACGGGAGGCCATCATAGAAAAATTAATGACAAAATTCCCTGAGACAGGCTGCAGTTACTGCGGGAAAAAGCCTTGCAACTGTGCTCTCGACAGACCAAAGGGTTTAGCCGGTATTGAGCCTTCCGAAATACAAAAGAGGTGGACAATGAGCCAATGGCAGAAACATCTCAAAGAAGTTTACGGAGCATCTAATGCTCAACAAGGCATGGCTGGAATATCGAACAGGCTGGGTTCAGAAATTGCCGAGGTAGTTCAGGCTAGGATGTTAATGGATAGGCGCGACAACAAAGAAGAAGATACTGAGAAATATAAACATGAAGCCATTACTGAATTAGCTGATGTATTTGCTTGGGCTTTAGCCACCTGCAACGAAATAGATGTTGATCTGGAGAGAGCCTTCGTAGAAAGATATGGCAAGGGGTGTCCAAATTGCAACAAAGTCCCATGTATATGTACTGAATTTAGCTTGATTGATGAACGTAAAATAAATAGGTTATAGAATCCCCGCTCCGGAGATGATGTAGTTTAGATCAAAACTAAAATCATGATAGCCGCCGAACCTATGTGCCAGATAGAATGATACAAAGGATATTTTTTATAGTCGGTGCTCAAAAATAAAATAAAGCTTGGTATGAAAATTATTGTCGCCACAGCGAAAATTGTCCAAGATTTGTTCACCAGAAGCCAACTACCCCAGACAGCCAGGGTTGCCGCCAAAGTTATCTCTAGAAGAAGCGAAAATGTTTGGAATAGGTTCCGCCCTTTAGTGTGCCACCACCATTCCGCGCCCGGTTTTCTGAATAGATGATAAACAGTCGAAGATATTATAAATACTCCGATTAAAGCGGTGTAACCCCATTCTTTATGCTCAATGCCCAAAAACATGGGTATAAGGAAGAGTACATTTGTGTATAGTAACACACGCTCATGTTTGTTAATTTGCATATGGATATTGTATCAATTAAATTTTTTATGTTAAGATTGGCTAATAATGTTTCCAAACGAAGGAAATAAAAAATCGGAAGTAGCCTTGCGTGAAGAAAAAATTCTGAAATTCTGGCGAGAGAATAAAGTTTTTGAAAAATCCTTGGCGAAAAAATCTCCCCGCGGCCATTATGTTTTTTACGATGGACCGCCATTTGCCACTGGCCTCATGCATTACGGGCATATCTTGGGTAGTACTGCCAAAGATGTTATCGGTCGCTTTAAGACCATGCAGGGTTTCCATGTGTCTCGTAAGTGGGGCTGGGATTGCCACGGCCTGCCGATAGAAAATATTGTAGAGAAGGACCTCGGGGTCGCCGGCCACCAGGAAATTGAAGCTCTAGGTATAGATAAATTCGTGGAGTATGCCCGGAGTAAAGTTTTAACCTATGACAAGGAGTGGAAAAAGTCTGTAGAGCGCATCGGACGCTGGGTGGATTTCGAAGGTGGGTATAAAACCATGGACAATACTTTTATTGAGTCCGTCTGGTGGGCGCTTGGAGAAATGAACAAAAAGGGCTTAATCTACGAGGGGGTAAAAGTACTCTACTACTGCGCCCGGTGTGAGACGCCTATCGCCAATTCTGAAATCGCCATGGATGACAGCTATCGGGATATACCAGACATATCTGTATATGTTAAGTTTGAACTTGTGGACGAGCCCAATACCTATCTACTTGCCTGGACGACTACGCCCTGGACTTTGCCGGGCAACACCGCCATCGCGGTAAATAAAGATGTTGAATATGTGAAAATTTTTCACCAGGGCGCGAATTATGTCTTGGCCCGAGACACCCTGCCTCGAATCGTTAAAGATTTTAAGGGAGATTTCCTGGAGAGTTTCAAGGGGTCCAAACTGGTTGGCAAAAAATATAAGCCCATTTTCTCTTATTATGAAAAAATGGATATGCTGAATAAGGATAATATTTACAAGGTCTGGCACGCGGATTTTGTTAATACGGAAATGGGCACTGGGCTCGCGCACGAAGCACCGGCCTTCGGCGAAGACGATATGAGTCTGGCCAAGGAGCATAACATACCCTGGATAATCCATGTGGATGAAGCCGGCCGATTCAAAAGAGAAGTGGCAGATTTTGCCGGTCTCAAGGTTAAACCCAAAGATACTATAGAGGATCCTGATGCTCATCTGCGCACCGACATTGAGGTCATTAAATATCTGCAAAAAACAGGCGCCTATTTCAATAAAGAAAAAATTGTCCACTCCTACCCGCACTGCATGCGCTGTGACACGCCGATAATTTATTACGCTTTGCCTTCTTATTTCATCAACATTCAGAAAGTTAAGAAAAAAATAATTAAGTCGGCTAAGGACGTAACCTGGGTTCCGGCACACCTCAAGGAAGGCCGGTTTAAAAATATCGTGGAGAATGCCCCGGACTGGAATATTTCCCGCAACAGGTATTGGGCCTCGCCCTTGCCGATTTGGAAATGCGATAAGTGTAAAAAAGAAAAGTTTATAAGTTCACTTAAGGAACTTAAAGAAAATACCGTCAAATCCGGCAATAAATATTTCGTAATGCGGCACGGCGGCGCGGAGCAGAATGTTGGCGACTTGATTAATTCCGACCCCAAAAACATTTTTCATCTGACGGCGGAAGGTAGAAAGCAAGTTGAAACGGCCGCTCAAACGCTAAAAGAGAAGAAAATAGGATTAATAATTTCTTCGCCCTTCGCGCGTTGCCAGGAAACTGCGGAGATAGTGAGAAAAATCATCGGTCTGCCGGCGAATATCTTAATGATTGATGAAAAACTGGGCGAGTTTAAGAAAGGGCCCGATTTTGAAGGCAGGCCTTGGGCAGAGTACTGGAAGCTATTTAAGAATACCCGAGAAAGATTTGATAAATCTCCGGACGGCGGAGAAAATTTACTAGATTTAAAGAAACGTCTGGGAGATTTCCTGTATGATGCGGAAAAAAAATACGAAAGCCGGAATATACTTTTTATCAGTCATGAAGGGCCGATTACCGCCATGCAGATGGTGGCGGAAGGCGCCGATTTGGAGAGGTCCATTCAGATTAAAGAAGACAAAACTTACCAGTCCGGCTTTGCGGAATTTAAAGAACTCAATTTTATTCCCTTATCCCACAATGTCCGCTACGAGCTTGATTTTCATCGCCCGTATATTGATGAAATTAAATTGAAATGCGATTGCGGTAGTGAAATGAAGAGAGTGCTGGAAGTTCTTGATGGCTGGTTTGAGTCCGGGTCCATGCCTTTTGCGGAGGACCATTATCCGTTTGATAATCCAAAGTGGCAGAAAAATAATTTTCCCGCCGGATTCGTGGCGGAATACATCGCTCAAACCAGGACCTGGTTTTATTATACCCATGCTGTTTCCACTATTCTCTTCGGCCGGGCTCCGTTCAAAAACGTGGTAACCACTGGCACTCTTCGAGCGGAAGACGGGCAGAAAATGTCCAAGTCCAAAAATAATTATCCTGACCCTCAAATTATTTTTGACAAATATGGCGTGGACCCCCTGCGGCTGTACTTGATGATGAGTCCGCTGATGAAAGGGGAGGATGCAAATTTTTCGGAAAAATTAGTTCAAGAAATAGCGAGTAAAATAATAGGCCGACTCTTTAACGTGCTTTCTTTTTACGAGTTGTACCGAGATGTCGGGCTAGAATCCAAAGCTTCCCAGGCTTATTCTAATGCTATCCTTGATCGTTGGGTATTGTCGCGCTTAAATCAAGTGCTCCTGGAAGTTACCGCGGGGATGGAGGCTTACGATATGGCCCTGGCTACCCGGCCGATTGAGAGCCTGGTGGAGGACCTTTCCATCTGGTATTTGCGCCGTTCCCGGGAGCGAATCAAGGCGGGCGACAAGGAAGCCAGACAAACCCTGTATTTTGTTTTGAAAACTATAGCCAAACTTCTTGCGCCGTTCGCTCCTTTTATCGCGGAGGATATCTGGCTTCGACTAAGAAGTGAGGGCGACGAGATGAGCGTGCATTTGGCGATGTGGCCCAAGGCGGGGAAAATTCATTCTGACATTCTTGAGAATATGAGAATAACACGTGAAGTGGTTTCTAAAGGCTTAGAAGCTCGCCAGAAAGCCCAAATTCCCGTCCGTCAGCCCCTCGCTTCGCTCAAGTTAAAAGTTGAAAGTAAAAAGTTATCAAGCGAATACGTTAATTTGATTAAAGATGAACTAAATGTAAAGGAAATAATTTTCGATAATTCCATTCCCGATGAAGTTGAGTTAGATACGGAAATTACGCCAGAATTAAAACAAGAGGGCAATTACCGCGAGCTTTCGCGGGCCATCCAGGATTTGCGGAAGAAAATGGGGCTTACTCCTCATGATATTGTGCGTCTAAGTATCGAAACCAGCGGGGCGGGGCGGGATCTGGTTCAGAAATTCGAATCCGAGCTGAAGAAGACGACTCTCGCTGAGACAATAGAACTCAGAGAAACAGACGGAGAAGAGATAAAAATAGAGGATTTGGTATTCAAAATAAAACTCTTGAGATAAATGAGAACTATTTCGGAAATTTACAAAGAATATAAAATACATATTGGTCTACGGATGCATATGTTGCGCGTAGCCGGAGTGGCGTCTTTGATTTGTGATGATATTGATTTACCGGTTGAAAAAGATAATATTGTAACCGCCTGCTTACTTCATGATATGGGGAATATAATAAAATCCGACCTGGAATATTTTCCGGAATTCTGTGAGCCGGAAGGTTTGGAGTATTGGCTAAAAGTAAAAGAAGAATTCGTGTCAAAATATGGAAATAATGAAGATGTGGCTACTGATAAAATTATAAGAGAATTGGGTTTAGAAAAAATTTTAGGCATCTGGGAGGCCTTCGGATTCTTAAAAGTATTTAGCAACAGAGATAATTCGGATTTCAATAAAAAGATTTGTTACTATTCAGATTTAAGAGTATCTCCTGCTGGGGTTGTTTCTATGCCCGAGAGGGTTAAGGAGGGTAGAATAAGATATACCGAACTCGGCCTTGATTTTATGGAAATAGATAGAGAAAAAAAAGATAAGGCCCTGGCGGAGATTGAACAGCAGATTTTTTCACACTGCAAGATAAAACCAGAGGACATAAACGATATCTCTGTGGCACCGATAATTTCTAAGCTCAAGGATTTTGTGATAAAATAGGAAAATGAAAATCAAAAAGCTTGGACATTGTTGTTTCGTGGCGGAACCTAAAGAGGGGGTAAGGATTATGACCGACCCGGGAGCTTTTTCCACCTTACAATCCGAAGAAAAAAGTATTTCCGCTGTTTTAATCACTCACGAGCATAGTGACCATTTACACGTTGAATCATTGAAAAGAGTTTTGGATAATAATCCAAATGCTCTAGTAATAACCAATGCCGCCGTCGGAGAATTGTTAAAAGAAGCGGGGATAGACTACAAGATAGTAGAGGATGGTGAATCTTTAGAAGTTCGAGGCTCGGTTATCCGAGGATTTGGCAATTTACATGCGGAGATTTACGAGGATATGAGCCGGGTTCAGAATACCGGTTACATGGTTGACGATTTGTGTTACCCGGGTGATGCTTTTGAGAATCCGAATTGCAAAGTTGATATTCTTGCCTTGCCGGTGGCCGGCCCTTGGATGCGGATGAAGGATGCGTTTTTATATGCAAAACTATTAAAACCCAGAATTTCTTTCCCAGTGCATGATGCCTTCATTCAGGATTGGGCTACTTTCATGTGGAAATGGCCGGGCATGGTTTTACCCAAGTTTGGAGTCGAATTTAAAAAACTGGAAATAGGAAAAGAGGAAAATCTGTAATGCATAACATTCATCATACCGAGGGATTGATATTGGACAGCGGGGATTATGGCGAATCCGGTAAATATTATTTCATTTTTACCCGCCATTTAGGCATGATTGTCGCTTCCGCTTCCGGCGTGCGCAAAATGTCTTCCAAACTGCGCTTCGTTCTGCAGGACCTCGCTTATGTCAAAATTGATTTGGTCGCCGGTCGGGATTTCTGGCGAGTGACCAGCGCTTCCAAAACCGGCAAGCTTGGCGAGCTAACCAAAACCTCCCCAAGTTTCAAAGTTGCCTGGAACATCGCCCGTCTGCTTAGGAGATTGCTACCGGGGACGGAGAGCAACGAGGAGTTATTCTTGGATTTAACAATGGGCCTTTCTTATCTTGAGAAATATAACGAACCGGAAGACCTAAAAAATATTGAAACGGTCATCGTTCTCCGTATGCTCAATAGCTTGGGCTATATCGGGGACTGGAGCAACCTGGTCCAATCTCCTCTCTCCGAGGATGTAATCTTAGAGATGGCCAAACACCGCGGCCGGATTTTGGCTCAAATAAATAAAACTCTTCGCGAGACCCATCTTTAGAATGTGATATACTTCTGCTATGGGAGAGCATGACCAAGAAAAGCCGAACCGGCTGGAAGAAATAAAAAGCCGTTTGTTTAGCCGGAATTACAAAACGGAAATAGAACACCGGGACATATTTATTCGCCCCGGCCGGGCCGATGTCCCCGGCGCCTGGCAGGAGAACGAGGCGACCCAAAATATGGAAAATTTTTTTATGAAAACCTCATTATTTAAAAAGTTTTTTGCCTTTGCGGTGGCTTTTTTCCTGCTGGCGGTGGTTTACGCGGGATATTCTTTCTTGGGCGGCGGTAATACTGTTTCCAACGATAATATAGATATTTCCATTATCGGCAATACTTTTGCCGCCGGCGGAGAAGAGCTCAATCTCCAAGCGCAGATAGTCAACCGCAATAATTCTTCTTTGGACCTGGCGGACCTTATCGTGGAATATCCCCGAGGCTCCGGGGAGGGCGAGGGAGAAACAACCGAACGCTTTCGGGAATCTCTGGGCACTATTCCTGCCGGGGCGATTCGCAATGAAAATATCCAAGTGGTCCTTTTTGGTCAGACGGGCAGTAGCCGCCGAATAAAAATTTCTCTGGAATACCGAGTGGACGGATCCAACGCGATTTTCGTCAAGGAAAAATTTTATGACATTTCCATCAGTTCCACTCCGGTGGATTTGTCGGTGGACGCGCCCGGAGAGGTAAGTCCCAACCAGAGTGTCGTCTTTAATATAAAAATAAATTTGAACTCCGTGGCATCGGCGTCGAACATACTTCTTAAATTCAATTATCCTCCCGGATTCCAATTTGAGAAATCCGTTCCCGCGCCTTCTTTCGGCAATAATGTTTGGAATCTGGGCGACCTGAAACCCGGGGTGGAGCGCGGTATTTCCGTTACTGGCAGAATGATAGATGTTTTTGACGGCGAGGAAAAGACTTTTCATCTGGCTGTCGGGAGCCAATCCACGGAAGACAAGGCCGCGATTGGAGTTATCTTCAATTCATTTTCACACACTATCGCCATCAGAAAACCTTTTGTGGCGACGGAACTCATTGTCAACGGCTCCGCGGGCAGAGAATATGCCGTAGACACCAAAACCCCAATTCGCGGGGAAATACGCTGGCTGAACAATCTGGATACCAAGATAAACAATCTGGAGATTCGCCTCAAACTCTCCGGCAACGCCCTGGACCGGAGGTCGGTGGAGGTGGAAGACGGCCGTTATGATTCTTTAAACGATGTGATTATCTGGGATAAAAATTATCAGAGCGAGCTCCAAGAAGTGGACCCCGGCGGCGGCGGCTCGGTTAGTTTTTCCCTTTCCTCTCTGCCCTTGCTTTCCTCCGGCGAGGTTGTCCGGGATCCTTTGATTCGTCTGGAAGCATCCGTGGCCGGGGAACAAGCCTTAGCCGATGAAATGAAAAGCGTCAATAACAGCGACACCAAGACCGTCCGGATTATTTCCGACATCGGTTTCGCGAGCAAAGCGCTTCATTTCTCCGGTCCGTTCCAAGATACCGGACCCGTTCCGCCTCGGGTGGAGCAAGAAACAACTTACACCATAGTCTGGACTCTGACCAATACCGCCAATTCTATCTCTAAAACCAGAGTTGTTTCCACCCTGCCACCCTGGGCACGTTTCTTGGGGCCGGTGAGTCCGGCCGCGGAAAATTTGACCTATAACTCCGGGGCCAAAGAGATTGTCTGGGAGGTGGGCAATTTAAATCGTGGCGCCGGCATTCTCGGTCCGGGCAGGGAGGTGGCTTTTCAGGTCGCTATTATCCCGTCTCTGTCTCAAGTGGGTACGGCGCCCACCATTTTAAACGATGCCGCTTTGACGGGGCATGATGACTTTGCTAATGTGAACATCAGGGTAAATAAATCCTCCCTTAATACCAGATTATCCAATGACCCGCTATTCCCGCCTTCGGGTGACAGAGTGGTGGAATGAGCAAGTTAAAAGCAAAAAGTTGAAAAGCAAATGCAAAAAAATACAGAAGACAATTTGATGGAAAAAGTGGTCTCGCTTTGCAAACGGCGGGGATTTGTTTTTCAGGGTTCGGAGATATACGGGGGGCTCGCCGGTACCTGGGACTACGGTCATTTAGGCGGAGAAATCCTCAATAATCTCAAAACTTCTTGGTGGCAGAAATTCGTCTCCGCCCGCCGGGATATGTATGGCTTGCGCGCGGCTATTCTCATGAACGAAAAAGTCTGGCAGGCCACCGGCCATGTGGCCAATTTTTCTGACCCTCTGGATGGCGGCCGATTCAATACCATGTTTAAGACGCAAATTGGCGCCAAGAAAGATGAAATTGCTACCTCTTATCTCCGGCCGGAAACGGCTCAGGGCATCTTCGTTAATTTTAAAAATACCGTAGACGCCTATCACCCTAAACTGCCTTTCGGTATTGCCCAGATTGGCAAGGCGTTCCGGAACGAAATTGCCCCGCGGGATTTTCTGTTTCGGGCGCGAGAATTTGAACAGATGGAGCTGGAATATTTTGTCCGGCCGGAAGAATGGGAGAAATATTTTGAATATTGGAAAGACGAAATGTTGGCCTGGATGGAAGAAATTGGAATTGATATGAACAAAGTGCATGAACTGGAAGTGCCCGAAACCGACCGTGCTCATTATTCCAAACGGACGATTGATTTTGAGTTTGATTATCCCTTCGGCCGAAAGGAACTTTTTGGTTTGGCTTACCGAACCGATTTTGACCTGAAAAGCCACGGCTTGGCATATTTAGACGAAGAGACCGGCGATAAAATAATCCCGCATGTGATTGAGCCGTCTTTGGGCGTGGACCGTATGTTCCTGGCTCTGATTTTATCCGCTTACACCGAGGATGAAATAAACAATGAGAAAAGAATTTTTCTTAAATTCAAACCAAAAATGGCGCCGGTTGTCTGCGCCGTCTCACCGCTTCTAAAGAACAAGTCGGAATTGGTGGAATACGCCAACACCAAGGTTTTTGCTCCGCTTAAGGCTGAATTCGGCCGGGTGGTTTGGGACGACAACGGCAATATCGGCAAACGCTATCGCCGCCAAGACGAGATAGGCACGCCGTTTTGTATTGTGGTTGACT
>MFVV01000011.1 GCA_001786225.1 Candidatus Nomurabacteria bacterium RIFCSPLOWO2_12_FULL_46_14
CATATATTTTGACAGCTATTTAAAATAAATGAAGAGTTTTTCTAAAAAAGAAATAGCGCTGATGCAAAAGCTGAATACTCCGGCCAAGGTGCAGGATTTTTTGAATAGTCTCCGGTTTAATTTTGAAAAAGATGGAGAGACTTTGAGTTCACCAATTGTCGTCTTAAGGCGACGGAGCGCGCATTGCCTTGAGGGGGCCCTGTTTGGGGCTTACATTTTATCTCTCCACGGCTTTAAGCCTTTTATTTTACATTTACAGACGACTCGAAACGACTACGACCATGTTATCGCGCTCTTCAAACAGCAGGGGTTATGGGGCGCGCTCTCCAAGACCAACCACGCCGTCCTGCGCTACCGAGAACCGATTTACCGGAGTATTCGGGAATTGGTTATGTCTTATTTCCATGAATATTTTTTAGATAACGGCGTCAAGACTTTGCGCCGGTATTCCCGCCCACTCAACCTGAACATCTTTGAGGCAGGTTGGCCGACCGCCAAGGAAGATTTATGGGGGATTGACGAGGAACTGGATCGGATCAGGCATTACGATTTTTTACCCCAAAACTTTGCGCCGAAATTAAGATTGGCCGACAAGGTGGAAATTCAAGCAGGAAAATTGATCGAATATGACAAAAATGATATAATTATTGAGGGTAGCCCTCGATAATTTAGATTAATAATATGGAAAGAAAAATAAAATTTGCACCAGAAGAGTACTATCATTTATACAGCCGCGGGGTGGAAAAGAGAAAAATTTTTATTCGCCATCAAGATTACCAAAGATTTATAGCCCTCTTATATATTATGAACCAGGAAGGTCCTTTTAACTTTGCAAATTTCTTAAAATCCAACAAACTCGGAGAAGTTTTTAATGAAACTAAGGGAAAAGCCCTGGTTTCAATTTTAAGCTATACGTTGATGCCGAATCACTTTCATATTTTGGTTTACGAACACATAGAAGGAGGAATAAGTAGATTCATGATGAAACTTCTTACTGCTTACTCCATGTATTTTAATACAAAATATAAAAGAAGCGGGCCGCTTTTTATGCATCCTTTTCGAGCCCAACATGTTCAAGGTCAGGCTCAATATTTATGGATATTCTCATATATTCATTTGAACGCCTTGGGTATTTTTACTAAGAGATTTAAGTTTGACAAAATTAATCATAAAAAAAACGCAGATAAATTCTTGGCATCTTATGAGTATTCCAGTTATCCAGAATATAACGCGGTTAAAAGATCTCAATCAAAAATATTAAACTTACAATTAATACCGTATTATTTACTTCACACAGATTTTTCTGCGGAGGATTATTTTAAAATACTTAATAAGTATTCAAAAGATGAAGAAATTATTGAGGGCTACCCTCAATAATTGTTTTTTTTGTTTACAGTTGTTATAATACTTAATTATAAATTAACACTTTTAAACACAATGATTTATTTATTTTTACTGGGCCGGATTTTGCTCGGTGGCTACTTTATCAAAAATTCATTCAATCATTTCTTAAATCTCTCCTCTGTGGCTGGCTATGCCGCGTCCAAGAACACACCCTGGCCCAAGCTCGCGGTTACGGTCACCGGCTTGATACTCCTCCTCGGTGGTTTGGGCATACTTCTTGGAGTATATATAGATTACGCTGTGCTTCTCCTCTCTGTGTTTTTGATTGGCGTAACTTTCAAAATGCATCAATACTGGAAAGAATCCGAGCCGATGCAACGGATGGCTGAAAATATTAATTTTTACAAAAACCTAGCCCTGCTTGGCGCAATTCTTATAATGTTATTCATTCCAGAACCGTGGGAAATGTCTTTGTTTTAAAATGCTGAACGTAAAAAAAACCAAGGCCGTGAGAATAATGGTCTTCGGAACTTTTGACGGCCTGCATCCCGGGCACTTGAATTTTTTCAAACAAGCCCGGGCGCTAAAAGCTTTGGCGCTCGGGCAAGCGCGGAACTTGACTCTTCGGTCATTTTTGATTGTTTCCATCGCCCGGGATAAAAACGCGAAGAAGATTAAAAAAACAAAACCCACCAGAACTGAACAAGAAAGGTTTAAGCTTGTCCAGCAGAGCCGCTTGGCTGACCGAGTGGTCTTGGGTGGCCTCCGCAACCATATCCCCCACATAGTGGAAGAACAGCCGGATATTATAGCTCTCGGTTACGACCAACGAGCCTACGTTGCAAAACTGCAGAAGGAATTAAAGAAAAAAGGCCTTTCCGTCCAGATTCGGCGACTCCAGCCCTACAAGGAGAAAATTTATAAAAACCGCTTACTAAACAGGTGAAAATATTACTGCACGTCTTTAATTCGGAGAGTGATTAAGAGACCAACAAGCAGAATTGCTCCCAGGATGTAGAAAAGATACTCAAAAGAGGGAACGAAAAGTAAAATTGGTATCGCCAGAAGCGGCGCGATGATATAGGAGAGCGGGCCGGTGTTGCGGAAGAAACTGATGGCGTCGGCGTTTTCCTCTCGGACTAATTTGAAAAAGTAATTCTCGCTCATAACTTCAATAGTGGCGGCGCCGACCCGGGTGGCAAACAGTACGCCCGCCCAAAGCCACAATCTGGGTTCTGGGATAAAAGGAATAACCAGAGTAAAAAGCGCACTGATGGAGAATCCAGCCAGGAGCATCTCTTTTTCGCCTATTTTGTCGGACCACATTCCGAGCGGAAATTCCAAAATCACGAAGGGCAGGAGCATAATGGTAAAAATCAATCCTATTTGGCTCCAGCCGAAGCCGATGTATTCGTGGAGATAGATGGGAGTGTAAATTATCATCCAGGCAAAGAAGAATTTCAGGATGAAGTTAAGAATATAAATTTTGGAGATATGCTTGTTGCGGAGAAAATATTTGATTGTCCTGCCGACCGGCATTTTTTTATACCCCGGGTCTTTGAAGTCGCGCAGGGCAAGAAGAAAAATCGCCGAGACTAAAATCATAAATCCGGCCGAGAGGAGATAAATACCCCGGTAGGAGCTTCGGGCGATAACCGAGCCGGATATCAGCTGAGCAATGACCCAGGCGGAATTCAATATCATCAGATACCAGCCGCGGAATCGGCCGATGGTGGAGCGATGGGGGATATGGCCGGAAAAATCTTCAATAAATATGTCTAGAGAAATATACAAAAGATTACTGGCCGCGAAAAAGAGAATAAAAGCCGGCACCGCCAGGAAAATATTGCCAGAGAGGGCCAAGAGCAAGAAAGCGACAAAAATCAAAACAGAAAAAATAAGGGCTGTCCGCCGATTGCCGTACTTGGTCAGGATTTGAGGCAGGCCGGAGAGACTCCAAATGGTGATGATGGAACTTAAGATATACAGCGCGCCCACATAATAGGGGCCGGCATAAATCTGAAGGAAGCTGGAGTTAATGTAGGCAGTCAGGGCGATGGGCAGAGAGAACAGGAAGCCGGCCAGATAAATTATTTCTCTTTTAGTTTGCATTTATTTTTTATTTCGCGCAGAATTAGGAGCTTAAGATAACCGGAATGACCAGAGGGCGCTTTGCGGTTTTTTGGTAGAGAAATTTGGAAACTGTTTCGCCCAAATTGGCCTTGATATTTTCAAAATCCGGGAAGGGGTTCCGGCCGGCCGCGTCCTCCACCGCCTTTTTGATGATTAGCCGCACCTGGCGCAAGAGCTCTTGATTTTCTTTCAGGTAAACGAAACCGCGGGAAATTAAGTCGGGCGACTTCCGGAGTTTGCCGGTTTTCTGGTCCACCAAGGCGATGACTACGAACATGCCGTCCTCCGCCAGCATTCTCCGGTCGCGGATGACCACGTCCTGGTCGTCGCCCACGGAAATCCCGTCCACCATCATTAGTCCCGCCGGAGCTTTTTCTCTACGCAGAGTTATTTTTTCACCATCCGCGGATATCTCCATGACGGAGCCGTTATCCGGCACGATGATATTTTTCTCCGGCATGCCGAGCTCCATCGCCAGGTCTTTATGGAGCTGTAACCGGTAATGATTGCCGTGGATGGGAATAAAAAATTTCGGATGAGTTTTTTTATGCAGCCATTTGACGTCTTCTTTGTTGCCGTGGCCGGTGGCGTGGACGAAATCTTCGCCGGGGGTCCGATAGCTTATGATGTGCACTCCCTGCCGGGCCAAGCCATCTTTCATCCGTTCCACCGCCCGCTCGTTGCCCGGCACAATGGAGGCGGAGAGAATTATGGTGTCGCCTTTATGCAGGGAGAATTTGGTGTGAGATTTATTAGCGGCGCGGTTTAGGGCAGAGAATTCTTCGCCCTGGGCGCCGGTCATCAGGATGACGATTCTATTGGGCGGATAATCATTCACCTCTTCAATAGGTATCAGGGTGCCCTTTTTAGGCTTGAAGTATCCGGCTTCAACAGCCACCTCAATGTTGGTTTTCATGGAACGGCCTTCTAAGGCGACCTTCTTGCCCAGGGATTCCGCTATTTTCACCACATGCGCTAGCCGGGTAATGTGGGAGGCGAAAGCGGCGATAATTACCCGGCCGTTGATTCGCCTTATCAGATTTTCCAGACCCTGGTGGACTTTTACTTCCGGCAGAGCGTAACCTTCGTTTTCTATATTGGTGGAATCCGTCATTAGAAGCAAAACCTTGGCTTTGTCAAAGGGAGCGTATTCTTTTTCTTCTTCCGGAGTAACCACCCCGTCCACTTGGTCCAGTTTATAATCGCCCGGCGTGACGATGAGCCCGTGTTTGGTTTCAATAATTATGCCCATGGAGTCCGGCACGGTGTGAGTGACGCCGAAAAATCTCACCTTGATTTTACCGCAGGTGATAGTTTCTCCCTTCTCCACTATATTTTCCTTCATCTTGGGCAACTGCGGAAATTCCGCCGCCCGCTTGCGCATCAAAAGGATGGAAAGCTGGCGGGAATAAACCGGCGGATTGCCGATGCGGGAGAGAACGATGGGCACTCCGCCGATGTGGTCCAAATGGCCGTGAGTGACGATGAGCGCCCGGATTTTTTCTTTCCGCTCTTCCAGATAAGTGGTGTTGGGGATGACGTAATCCACTCCGGGAGTTTCTTCGGTGGAAAAATGCATGCCGGCGTCGATGACGATAATGTCTTCGCCGATTTCCACTGCGGTCATATTTTTACCTATTTCCTCCACGCCGCCCAGAGGAATAATTCGCACGACCCCCTCGGATGGCGGCGGTATTTTGCCTTCCCGCGCGTCCGGATACGGGCTCCGACGGGGCGGGGCGTGCCTCCCGGGCCTTTTGCCGAATTTGGAATATTGATAGGTGGAACTTTTAATCCCGCTTTTCCGGCCGTAGCCAGTTTCGCTTTTGGGTTTAGACAGAGGCAATGGGTCCCTCTTCGGCTCTCCGCCCGCATCCGAGCTTTTGGCGTCCTTTTCTATGCTTATGGCACTGAAGGATAATCTATTTTTTTTAATCATTTTCTTTTTTACTTTTTAACTTTTAGCTTCTTGGTTTTGGGCGAATATCTTCCAAACTTTTTCTGTGCGGAGAAACCAGGAATGAATATCCGCGAACCGGTCCGGAGGAGAGGTCAGGCGGTCGATGGCAAAGCCGCCGAGGTCCTTGGAGACTGCGTAGATAAGGTTGGGACTGTAGAGGAAAACAGCCGGCATGTCTTTTTTTATTTCCTGATTAAAATCCACATATTTTTTTATTCTTTTTTCTTCGTTCACGGTGACGAAAGCGTCTTCCAATATTTTATCCACCCGGGCGTTGGCGTACATGGCCACGTTGAGTCCCGGGTCCAGTCGCTGGGAAGAATGCCAAAAGGCAACAAGGTCCGATTCGTGGCCGACAATCTGGCCGAAAAGGAGAGAGTCGTATTTGCGCGGCCGGATTATGTCTTGATTTAAGTTGCCGATCTCAAAGGTCTTTATTTCCACCCGCATGCCGATTTTGGCCAGGTCTTGCCGGATAAGCTCCGCGGCTTGAGCAAGTTCCGGAGCGTTGCCGGTAGAGATTGAAAATTGAAGTTCGGTAGTCATCTTCTTGCCTTTTTCCGTTATAGTCTTTTCCAGATAACCGCTTTTACCCAATTTCCAGCCCGCCTTGGCCAGAATGTCCTCGGCAATTTTTAGCTTTTCTTCGCGGGTTATATTTTTCTCCTTTTCCAGTTCCGGATACACGATGGCATTCGGCGGGATGGGGTCGTTGATGACGGTGCCGTAGCCGTGGAGGACTTCATTGATGATTTCCTCTTTGTCCACGGCCAGGTTTATCGCCTGGGCGACGCGCTTGTCGGTAAATATTTTGTTCTGGTTTTGATTGAAAAATAGGCCGAAGACGCGGGGCAGGACCGAGGATTCAATGCGGAATTTTTTCTCCGCGAGCCTTAAGGCGTTCTCGGGAGTGATGGAACTTATTTGGTTGACTTCGCCCCGCAGGAAGGCGGCGAGGAGCTCTTCTTCATTGGGGTAAAAACGCAGGGTAATTTCTTGGATGTGGGGTTCTCCCAGAACAAAATCGGCAAAAGCCGTCAGTTTGTAAAAATCTATCAGGCCGGCGGGCTGTTTGCCGGCTTCTTTTACCCGGTAGGGCCCGGAACCGACAGGGTTCCAGTTCGCGTCGTTAAGTTCCAGGGAAGCGCCCTGCCAGATGTGAACCGGCATTATGCCCACGGTCGCGTTTTCCAAGAAGGAAGCGTAAGGCTGTCTTAGAGTGAATCGGACGGTGCGGTCGTCTATTTTCTCTACGCTGATATTGTCCCAGTTTCCCTTCCTTGGGCTCCGGACGCTCGGGTCTTTTATTTTTTCAATGGTGAAAATCACATCCTCCGCCATGAGCTTAACCCCGTCTTGGAAAGACGCGTCCTTCCGGAGAGTAAAAGTGTATTGCAGTCCGTCCGCCGACATCTCGTATTTTTCGGCCAGATTGGGCGCCAGATTGCCCGCCTGGTCCTTCCGCATCAGGCCGGAATAAACCAGGGAGACCAAGTCCTGGTCCGCGTCCGAAGTCGCCAGGACGGGATTGACGAAGCGGGGACTGCCGATTATGCCCTCGGTGATACTGCCTCCGTCCTTGGGAACGCTGACCAGGAAATAGCGGTTGATATTTTGGAGAATCATCACGGTGCTTATGACGAGAGCGAGAGCAAAAACGGAAAACAGGAGCCACTCCTTTTTACTAAAAGATAAAAAAGCTGATTCAATTTCGTTTTTACTGGGCAGTTTGGGCATAGCCGGATTTAACCGTTTGCTTGGAGGAGAATCTGAAAGAGCGCCGACAAAGCAAAAAGAATTCCGCAAACAATGGTCAAATTAAAAAGAAACTTCTCAAAACCACGGCGGGTATAATGAAAGCTGTCGCCACCGCCGCCCAAGGCTCCGCCGAGTTCGGCGCCGGAGCGCTGGAGCATAATGGCTGTTATTAATATTATTGCCAGGACAATTTCCGCGTAGGGCAGAATATTTGCGAGTGTGGCCATATGAGCCATTATTGCATATTTACCCGTAAAAGGCAAACAAGCTGTTTTCTTTTTATTCCGAATCTTATATAATATAGCTATGTCTAAAGATATGTCCGTGCTCCATTTGTTTCAAAAGCTTTTTCATAACTTCAACGCCCGGCAGATGAAGGATGCCACCCTTGCTTTCAAAAAGCACCTGGACGCTGGCGGCAAAATGCTCGTCGCTATGGGCGGGGCAATGTCGAGCGCTCAGCTCGGCATCACACTCGCTCCAATGATAAAGGAAGGTAAAATTCACGTGATATCTTGCACAGGTGCAAATTTAGAAGAATCAGTCTTTAGATTGGTGGCGCACAAAAGTTATAAAGATTATCCTGATTACAGATATTTCACCAAAGAAGATGACCAAAAGATTTTAGAGCGAGGCGAGCGCCGAGTTACCGATACCTCCATCCCTGAGGAAGATGCTTTCCGAGTGGTAGAGCCGATTATCTTAAAAAAGTGGAAGCAGGCGGAAGAAAAAGGGGAACGGTACTTTCCCCATGAATATTTCTATCAGATACTTCTTGATGGTTCACTAGAAGAATATTATGAGGGCGCGCCGGAGCATTGCTGGATCCTTGAGGCCGCCAAGAAGAATTTGCCGATAGTGGTGCCGGGTTGGGAGGACTCTACGCTCGGCAACATTTTTGCCGGTTACTGCAAAAGTGGAGAAGTGAATCCAATAGTTATGAAAACCGGTGTGGAATATATGATGTATCTTTACGACCAATACAAGAAACTTTCCCAAAATGGTCCTGGACTCGGGTTCTTCCAGATTGGTGGGGGAATTTCCGGGGACTTTCCCATCTGCGTCGTGCCATCTATAAAATATGATTTGAAAAAGCCGGTGCGTCCCTGGGGCTACTTCTGCCAGATTAGCGACTCCACTACTTCTTACGGCTCTTACTCCGGCGCGACGCCCAACGAGAAGATTACCTGGGATAAACTGACCAAAGATACCCCCATGTTCGTCATTGAATCGGATGCCACTATTGTGGCACCCCTCATCTTTGAGGCGATTTTAGACAGGTATAAAATTTCCGAAAAATAAAATGAAAAGGGGTTTTACTTTAATAGAACTTTTGGTGGTTATTGCCACCATT
>MFVV01000012.1 GCA_001786225.1 Candidatus Nomurabacteria bacterium RIFCSPLOWO2_12_FULL_46_14
GTAACAATTGCGGCCGGAATTACAAGATTGTCCCCAATGAACTGACTTTCTATCGGGAGATGAAAATCCCGATTCCCCGCAAATGTTTTTTCTGCCGGCACGAGGCGCGACTTGCCAAAAGAAATCCTTTTAAACTCTGGCATCGAAAATGTATGAAAGAAGGGTGCGTTAATGAATTTGATACTTCCTACGCTCCCAACCGATCAGAGATAGTCTATTGCGAGCGATGCTATCAGCAAGAAGTTTACTAGCCTCTGGCTAGTCTATTAATCCGCCATAATTTTTGATACAATCAATCCATGCAGTTGTGGGATGTGGTGAAAATTTTCGCGCCGACAGCCTCGGCTTTCTTTCTGGGGCTTTTTATTACGCCCCTTTGCACTCACTTTTTCTACAAATACAGAATGTGGAAAGGCCACGGGCGGAATGGCAACGGTCTCTCAGTGGAATTTCAGAAAATACACAACGAATCCGATGAGCTCAAAACTCCTCGGGTGGGCGGCATAATAATCTGGAGTTCAGTCCTGATAACTACCTCCATTTTTTACCTGCTTTCAATTTTTTCACCCTCTCCTTTTTTTATAAAGATGAATTTCTTGAGTCGCGGCCAGACGCTGATACCCTTTTTTACCCTACTTCTCGGCTCGTTTTTAGGTTTGTGGGATGACTTGATTCAGATTTACGGCCACGGCAAATTCGCCCGCGATGACGCCTCCTGGCGCAAGTGGAAGGCCTGCTTGGTCGCCTTGATCGCTCTCTTCATCGGAGTATGGTTTTATTATAAGCTTGAGATGACCGGGATCCATATTCCTTTCGGCGGAGAGCTTTATCTCGGCGCTCTGATTATTCCCTTTTTTATGTTCACGGCCCTGGCTACTTTCTCCGGTTCGGTAATTGACGGCCTAGACGGTCTCGCCGGGGGAGTTTTGGCTTCTATCTTCGGCGCTTACGCGGTTATCGCTCTCGCCAACAATCAAATTGACCTAGCCGCTTTCGCCGGAGCGGTGACTGGCGCTATTTTGGCCTTTCTTTGGTTTAACATTCCGCCGGCGCGGTTTTATATGGGGGAGACAGGCATTATCGGACTGACTATTACTCTCTCCACTCTGGCTTTTTTAACCGACTCCGTTTTTATCCTGCCGGTAGTGGCGATGCCTCTTTTTATCACCTCGTTCTCGGTAATTTTGCAATTTGCTTCCAAAAAACTGCGCGGCGGTAAAAGGCTGTTCCGACTGGCGCCGATTCATCATCACTTTGAGAGTCTCGGTTGGCCGGCTTACAAGGTGACTATGCGCTTTTGGATTCTGTCGGTGATATTCGCCATTATCGGCATAATTTTGGCCGTTTTGGGTAAGTAATATGAAAAGCAAGAAAATAAACAAAATATTTCTTTTCACTATCTTTTTAATGGTAATCGTCGGTTTGGCGATGTTTGTTTCCGCTTCTTTGGGTATTCTGGCCAAGAGCGCGGACACTTTCCGCGCGGTTTTGAAGAGCCAGCTGGTGCTGGGCTTAGGCTTGGGCCTGGTTGGCATGTACGCGGCCCTTAAGATAAATTATAAATTCTGGCGCAAATATTCCTTTTTTATTTTTATTATCGCCCTCCTTGTCACCGCGGCCGTTTTCATCCCCGGAGTCGGGTCCAATCGGGGCACGGGAGCTCTCCGCTGGATTACCCTGGGTTCTTTTTCTTTTCAGCCGGTGGAGATTTTGAAATTCGGTTTTGTGATTTTCTTCGCCGCCTGGCTGTCTTGGGTCAAAAACCGAGTGCAGAATTTCCGCTTCGGTTTATTGCCCCTGGTCGCCATGCTTTCTGTCATCGCTCTCCTCCTCTTAAATCAGCCGGACACCAAGAGCTTCATCCTGATTGCGGTTACCGGCCTCTCCATGCTTTTTATTTCCGGAGTGCCCTTCAAGTATATTTTTACCTTCGGCCTGTTGACTGTTTTTTCTCTAGGTGTTTTCGCCGCCTTTACGCCATATCTCCAGGACAGAATCAAAACTTTCTTAGACCCGTCTTCCGACCCCCAGGGCGCCTCTTACCAGATTCAGCAGTCTTTAATCGCCTTGGGTTCGGGAGAAATCCTGGGTCGGGGTTATGGCCAGAGTATCCAGAAATTCAGTTACTTGCCGGAGCCGCAAGGGGATTCTATCTTCGCGGTGGTGGGGGAGGAATTCGGTTTCGTGGGGGCCGTTGCTCTTATCTTGTTGTATCTCTTTTTCGCCCTCTTGGGTTTTCGCATCGCCAATAGGGCCCCGGATTTATTCAGTAGACTTTTGGTCTCCGGAATTGTTATACTGATTACGGCGCAATCGTTTATGCACATTGCTTCCGTGGTCGGAGTCCTGCCTTTGACCGGAGTGCCGTTGCCATTCATGAGCCATGGAGGCACTTCTTACATGATAGACCTGGCGGCCATCGGTATAGTTTTACAAATATCCAAGTTCAGCGCTTAATTTATGAAGATAGTTTTTACCGGAGGAGGCACCGGCGGGCATTTTTATCCCATTATCGCCGTGGCGGAAAAAGTTAATCAAATAATAGACCGGGAGAAAATCCTGGGGTCTAAGCTCTTTTTCGTTTCCTCCGGCCCCTACGACCGGGAAGTGCTCTTGGAGCAGGGACTTATTTTTGAGAAGGTCGGCGCCGGCAAACTCCGCACTTATTTTTCCTTCCGTAATTTCTTTGATATTTTCAAGATTTTTTTCGGCGCCATAAACGCAATTTACAAAATGTTTTCAATTTATCCGGACGTGGTTTTCGGCAAGGGCGGCTATGCCAGTTTTCCGGCCGTTCTCGCCGCCCGGCTTCTCCGGATTCCCGTTTTTATCCACGAGTCCGATTCTTCGCCCGGCCGAGTGAATAAGTGGGCCGGCCGTTTCGCCAAAAGGATTGCCGTTTCCTTCAAAGATGCGGCGGATTATTTCCCGCGGGAGCGAGTGGCCTGGACCGGCCAGCCCATCCGGGCGGAAATAGAACACCCATCGCCCCGCGGCGAGGCGATTAAATACTTCAAACTGGAGTCCAATATTCCGGTAGTTCTGGTGATTGGCGGTTCCCAGGGCGCGGAACTTGTCAACAACACCGTCTTGGACGCCCTGCCTCGGCTCCTCCAAAATTATCAAGTGATCCATCAGACGGGGGTCAGAAACTTCAAAATGGTTGCTGGCCGAGCGGAAGTTATACTTTCAGATAATCCCAACAAATCCCGATACATGCCCATTTCTTTTTTAAATCCTCTAGCCATCAAAATGGCCGCCGGCGCCGCCACGCTCATTATCTCCCGGGCGGGCTCCACTCTTTTTGAAATAGCCGCCTGGGGCATACCCTCCATTTTGGTGCCTTTCACCGAGTCCCACGGCGGCCACTCCAAGAAAAATGCTTTTACTTACGCCCATGCTGGGGCTTGCAGTGTGATTGAAGAGGCCAATATGACCGGCAATATCTTGAATTCGGAAATTAACCGCATCGTCGGCGACCAAAAAACATCCGAGCAGATGGCCAGGAATGCCAAAGCTTTCCACAAATCCGGCGCGGCGGCAACCATCGCTGAAGAGTTAATCAAGATGGCTTTGAGTCACGAAGCCTGAAATGCTAGAATGGGATTATGACCGAGAAAGTCGTAACCAGATTCGCGCCGAGCCCTACCGGTTTTATGCACGCGGGTTCTGTCCGGACAGCGCTCTATGCTTGGCTCTGGGCCAAGAAAAATAACGGCACTTTTATCTTGCGGATTGAGGATACGGACAAGGAGAGGGAAGTCTCGGGCTCTGCCCTACACATTATGAAGTCGCTCCAATGGCTCGGCCTCAACTGGGACGAAGGCCCATATTTTCAGTCCGAGCGCTTGCCGATTTACAAAAAATGGGGAGAAAAATTAATTAAGACAGGTCACGCTTATCCCGACGGCAATGCTTTAAGATTTAAAATACCCGAGAAAAAACGCTACCACTGGCAGGATCTGGTTTACGGCGATCTCTCTGCCGGACCGGAAGCGCTAGATGATTTTATCTTAATCAAAAGCGACGGCTATCCGACATACAACTTCGCCCACATCGTGGATGATATCGAAATGAGTGTAACTCATGTCATGCGCGGGGAAGAATTTATTTCTTCCACTCCCAAATTTCTGTCGCTTTACGAAGCGCTCCACATAACGCCGCCCCACTTCGCCACCTTGCCGGTAATCCTCGGCCGGAACGGCAAAAAGAAATTAAGCAAACGGGACGGCGCCAAAGACCTCCTGGAGTACCACGAGGAGGGCTATCTGCCGGACGCTTTTATAAATTTCCTAGCGCTCCTGGGCTGGAATCCCGGGGACGAGCGGGAGATTTTTACCCGGGAAGAGCTTGTCCGAGTATTTGAGCTTGAGAAAATCCAAAAGTCCGGCGCCCGAATGAGTGAAGATAAATTAAATTGGATAAATAAAGAGCATCTCAAAAAATTACCAAAGGAAGAAATAAAAAAAAATATTTTAGAAAATCTGCCGAAAGATATGCAAAACCCAAAGCTTGTGCCTGTTATTTTTGAACGGATTTCAAAATGGGGCGATGTCCGGGTCCTAGCCGGGGCAGGGGAGTTAGACTTCTTTTTTAAATCGCCGGTCTTCCCGAAAGAAAAACTTTTATACAAAGGGATGAGAGCGGAGCAGATTATTACAAATTTAAAAACGGCCATTAGGGTGCTCCAAGAAATTTCGGAAAGTAATTTTACCACGGAGAAAGTAAAGGAAGCGCTCATGACCCTAGCGGACAAACTTCCCAGTAGGGGAGAACTTCTCCATCCGGTGCGCATGGCTCTCTCCGGGCTCGACCAGTCTCCAGACCCATTTACCATCGCCGAGATTTTAGGAAAAAATGAAACAATTGAGAGATTACAAAAAGCAATTTAGTTTTTTTTTAGTCGCGCTTTTTCTCTTGGCGCCTTTTGTTTTTTCTGACGCGCAGACCAAAGAAGAATTAAATACCAAAATAAGGGAAAAGAGCGCCGACATCACCCGCCTGGAGCAGGAAATAGCCGCTTTTGAAAGGGAGCTCAACAGCCTCTCCCAGGAAAAAAATTCACTCAATAGTTCCATTAAGACTCTGGATATTACCCGCAAAAAACTGGCGGCGGACATAGCTATTACTCGGGACAAAATAGACCAGACTAATTTAAAAATCCAGACCCTAGGCAAAGACATTAATGTCAAAGAGGGCGCCATCGCGCTCAACGAGAGTGCCATCGGGGCGGAAATAAGGAGGACAAACGAATTGGAGCAGAACTCCCTGTTGGAAACGATTCTCTCTCCGCGCTCCTTCTCGGAGGTTTGGGATGATATTGAAGACATGGCTACCGTCTCCCTGCGGATGCGGGACGCCATCCTAGAACTTAGGGAAATAAAAGGAGAACTTGAGGACCGGCGGGACGAAACGGTTAAAGCGAAAAATGAACTACTCATCCTCAACGCCAAACTAGCGGACCAAAAAAGGATAGTTGACCAAAACACCGCGGAGAAGAAAAAACTTCTGGCGGAGACGAAAAACAACGAAGCCAATTATCAAAAACTTTTGCAAGACCGCCTGACCAAGAAGCTGGCTTTTGAAAAAGAGTTAAGAGACTACGAATCAGCTCTGCAGTATATCCTGGACCCCGCTAAACTGCCCAGCGCCGGGGTTTTGTCTTGGCCACTGGACTATATTTACGTCACCCAATTTTTCGGCAAAACTGAAGCCGGCAAGCGCCTCTACGCCTCCGGCACGCATAATGGCGTGGACTTCCGCGCGGCCATGGGTACGCCGATTAAAGCTATGGCAGACGGGGTAGTAGCGGGCGTAGGGGATACGGATGTACAATGCGCCGGGGTGTCTTTCGGCCGATTCGCCCTACTTAAATTTAACAATGGCCTGGCGGCCACCTACGGCCATATGTCGCTGGTTAAGGTTTCTCCTGGCCAAAGTGTGGCTCGGGGCCAAATTATCGGTTATAGCGGCAATACGGGCTATTCTACGGGACCGCACTTGCATGTCTCCGTTTATGCCCGGGACGCAGTGGAGCTTAAAACCCTGCCCAGCAAGTCCTGTCCCGGCCGGGTCTTGACCCAGCCCATCTCGGCTGTGAACGCCTATTTGGACCCGATGTATTACTTGCCACCCTACCGAAGATAATGTTAAAATACAATTATGTCTAAAATCGCCAAAAATTCCCAAGGCGGCTTTCTCCAGCTTATAATTTTCATCATTGTTTTGCTTTTTCTGATGAAATATTTCAACATCAGCATCTCCGACGCGGTGAATTGGTTTAAGACAACTTTTCAAAATGTTTTACGATAAAAAAAATCGGGGCATAAGCATCATCGGCCTTCTCTTGCTTGGTGTTCTGGTTATCGTTGTTTTGGGCTACTTTGGCGTCAGTCTGCGGGAAGTGTCCCAGAACCCGGATGTGAAGGATAACCTCAATTATGTGGAAGAGGAAAGCACCGGCTTTTGGAATACGTATCTCAAACGGCCGGCCTCGTATCTTTGGAACGATGTCTGGGTCACCCTTTTCTGGCGGCCGTTTATTGACAATATGCAGCGCATCCGCGACAAATTGCCCACGGATATTGAATTAAACTCTCCAGGGGTAAATATCTAGTATGCTAACAACATATATTGTGCGACACGCAGTCTATTTTAAAATATAGGTTTTTTAACCCCTCCCCCGCTAATACTTACTTACAACTGTCGGATTTCTCATAGCCGGCGGATTCGGCTTCCGCCGCGGAGTTAAAATAAATTCTGTTTTCCTGTTTAATGGTCTTGCCACCGGCGCAACCGACGGAATAATATTTCTGTCCGCGGTTGGAAGCGAAAAACGCCTTGCCAAGAATTGTCGGAGTTGCCACCCTAGGCGCTTCGCCGGCTAAGATAACATTCGCTCCTTGTTCTGTTTTTGCCTCATTTAGGATTTCCGGATACTCTATCTCTATGCCTCCCCGCCGGTCGCTTTTGGATAGTCTGCCGAGCTCAAAAGACGCTAATCCTAAAAGAATGATGATGATTATCACCAAAATATCTTTACCCTCCTCGCTTCCCCAAAAATGCTTGATTTTTTCCATATAATAGTGTAAAGTTTGGACGTGATTATTTTAGCATAAATTATTTAAAACAACATGGCGCATAGAAAAGCCGGCGGTACAGCCAAAAACCTAAGAGACTCAAACCCGAAATACCTCGGTATTAAGCTAGCTGATGGGCAAATAGCTAAATCTGGCAGTATTATCGTCCGTCAACGCGGTACAGCCATTATGGCGGGCACTAATGTATCTGTGGGCAAAGACCACACTCTTTTCGCCCTCCGCGACGGTAAGGTCAAATTTTCTTCCCGGCGCAAAACATCTTTTAACGGTAGAACCGCTGTCAAAAAAGTAGTAAACGTAGTCTAAACCAAAAATCCCCTCTTGTGGGGATTTTTGTTATTTATTCTTTTAATTTAAAATTAACACGAGTATGTAATGTTTTTTTTGGTGGAATATTTTCTGGATTTTCAATAAGACCTCCTGCATCTCTCATTATTGGTTCAATACAAATAAAATCTTTACCAACCATAGACCATATCCAAATTTTTTTATACTCCGGCGATAAATCAATTATTA
>MFVV01000013.1 GCA_001786225.1 Candidatus Nomurabacteria bacterium RIFCSPLOWO2_12_FULL_46_14
CTGGTGATGCAACTCCAACCCGGCGACTTGGCTACGGCCGGCACTCGCCAGATTAGTGTCTGGAATTGGAACGGTGGAACCTCCAACAACGTACTCTTCTCCGTAATCTCCACCGGTGGCGCCACAACCGCCGCCAAGGCGGGGCAAGCAACTACCTCTAAATCTCCGACTGACGAAAAAACCACCGAAGAAGAAAAGGAATCTACCACCGAAGAAGTGAATGAAAAAATCGGCCCCCTAGCCGCCAGCGCGATTGTGGGCGGAGAAGGTTTTATGCCTTCTGGCATCGTGCAATGGTTCCTTCTCTTCATCTTCGTTCTCTTGGCCATAATGATAATTCGTAAAATAATCCGTGGCCGGTACGAGAGGTCGCCCATGAAACACGCGTAGACACAACCTACTCCTAGCCTCTTCCCAAGGAAGAGGAAAAAATTAAACTCCTCCCCTTGGGGAGGATGGGAGGGGTAAATAGTAGCCAAAAAGTCAATTCTTTTTTAATGGATTGACTTTTTTGGTATTTGTGATACAATTATAGACGGCGAAGTACCTCGAAAACACAAAAAACAAAACACAAAAGCGCCTAGGGCGCAGGGAGAGAGCAATGTTGCCTTTGGCACTGGGCCTACTTCTTCTCCTAATAGTGGCCATGGTTTTGGCCCTCAAGGGAGCAAGAATAGAAGTAGAGCCGGCAACGGCTCTAGTATACATGAACATGGGTCCCGGGACGGTCGGGGCCTACAAGGCCGGAACACATTTCCTAAAACCCGGCCAGCAGAAGCAGGGAGTGGTGTCTCTCAGGAATGAGCCGAGAGAAGCGGTGATGATTAGCGTCAATACTGCTGACCTCATTCCAGTAGAGGTCCCGTGCGCATTCCGGGAATTCAGGGTGGTGGACACATTTCAGGCGATAGTGGCGGTCTGGACACAAATAAAGTATGAGGACCGCTATGAGAACACTCTCACCATCCTGAAAATCGCGCTCGAGAATGCCATCGGTAGTCGGCAGTTTGACGAGATCTACGACCCGGAGTCTAGACACGGGCGTAAGGACCAACTCGAGGAAATTGAGCGCGAGATAAACTCCGCGCTCGACGAGACGGTCGAGAAGGAATGGGGCCTGCGGGTCCAGGTGGAGGTTGGAGAAGGGATAAAGGCCCCTGAAGAAGCGACTCGAGCCAGGGGTAGCAGAGAAGGAGAGTTTCTCCGCGCGAAGGCGGAGGCGGCAGGTGAAAACCCGAACGTCCGCGTTATGCTTATCGCCGAAGCTCTCGGCGAAGCGCTTCGCGGCCTCAAGAAAGGAAACGGATGATTGTAGTAGTCATCGCCATTCTCGTCGTCGTTGTGACGGCGAGTGGATGGTTGGGCGGCCTGTGGGGCCTGTTGTTTGGCCTCATTTTGGCCGGTTGTATTGGAATCCTAGTTGCTGCGTATTTACGCAACTGGGATCTCCGCGGAGGGGGCATCGTCGTATGGGTGGTTCTCGCCGTAGCTCTCGGGGCTATAGTATGGTCCTGGAAAGCGAAAGCGCGACACGACGAGCCCCCCACCCCTCCCGCCACCACCTCGGGCCAGGCAGGCGGCGCGGCTCCCGCCTCCGCGGCTGCGCCCGCCGCGCCGCAGCTCCCTCTACTCCTCCGCTTCGCCGAGGGCGACGCGGAGGGATGCCAGGAGATTCTCATCTCCTGGTCCGCCAGAGTGACGCCACTCGGCGGACCAGTCGCGGTCCACCTCCCGGGCCCGGGAGGCAAGCCGGCGGACAAGCCAGCGGGGGTCCTCCACCCCGACCGTCCCGGAGAAGTTAATTTCGGGACGGTTGAGACAGGCGTCTGGCGTTTCTGCCCCGAAGATGACAACGCCTCCTGGGGCGTGGAGGTCGGCAGGAGGTAAGTTTTTCGGCCAGCTCCGACGACAAGGTGTCGGAGCAACATCGCGCCATGGCCAAGCGCATCATCAGCGCGCAAGCGCGAAGGGCGACACAGTCCTGCAAGACTGCGTCGCCCTTTTTTCATTGCAATTTTTCCCCCTTCCTTGGGAAGGGGCAGGGGTAGGTTCCTATCGCAACTGCACCTCCCCTGTTTTCAGATTAACCCCGCTGATGTTGAATGTCCGCAAAATAAGACTCATAATCGCGAAGACTCCCACCATAATGGTGAGGCCCACAATTCCCCAGACCATATGCTTTTTGCCTGTCGTCCTCTTCTCCTCATTATCCTGATTGACCATAAATTCCAGCACGCCCCAGAGGAAATACACCAGCGCCAATGCAAAAAGAAGAAGAATAAGCGGATTGATAATCAGCCGGTTTAGGTTGGCAATAAAAGCATCCACGCGAGTAAGTTTGTAAAGTTAAAAATAACTTTCAACTATTCTAATAACTAACGGTCGGCAAGGTGATGTTGGTTTTGTTGTCTAAGCCGAAGGTATTGGTTACCAGCCTGACCAGTCCCCACAGTCCAACGATAACCACCAGGCCGATGATGCCGTATATCATCCGGTCCCGGCCCTTCTTTTTAGCCTCCTCATCACTGCCGATAACATAGGAGATAACTCCCCAGATGAAGAAGACGACGCCGAGAGCTATCAAAATCGGAATTACCGCGTTCAAAAGTTCCCCGATTTTGCACAAGAAAGCGTTTAAATTGCTTTGGCCCACATAAGCGCTACAAGATACGGGGGTTCCGCCGGTGGTCTGAGCCAGGGCCACGACAGGCGCCGAACTCAAAAGAATTCCCGAGAGTACGATTAATTTATTTTTCATAACTAATAATTATAATGTTAATAATCCGACCAATTAATAATAAATTTGACTAACATAAGTATACCACGTCAATAAATAAAGCAAATGCTTATCTGGGGCTCACCTGGGGAATAATCCGGACGTCCAAACCGAAGGTCCCGGCCAGAATCCCGACCAGGCCCCAGACCCCGACCATCACCGTCAAGGCAATTATTCCCCAAATCATAAATTGCTTGCCTTTGGCCTTCTTGGCCTCCTCGTCCGTATTGATGACATATTGCACCACCCCCCAGACGAACATCAACACCGCCAGGGCGAATATGAGGGGGACGATGGAGCGGTTGATAAGGCAGATGACATAACTCACCAATTGCTGAAAGTTGGGATTAGTCTCCAAGCGGCACAATCCCAAGCCGGCGCTCTTGTCCGTCACCGAAGTAACACCGGATATATCCGCAGTCTTGCCGGCGATGCCGAAAGTGTTGGTTACAATAGTCACTAGCCCCCATAAGCCGACGATAACCACCAAGCCGATGATGCCGTAGACCATCCGGCTCCGGCCTTTCTTTTTGGCTTCTTCGTCGCCGCCGATGACATACTGCACCACCCCCCAGAGGAAGTACACCACGCCCAAAGCGACCAAAACCGGGATAATGGCGTTGAGCAGTTCTCCTATTTTGCAGATTATGTCTCCGAGAGTATCTATATTCGCACTACAAACAGAACCGGCCGAACTGGAGCCGCCGCCTTGACTTGTCGGAGCGGGAGACCAGCTTCCCCCGACATAATCGCATTGTGTTTGTGTATAACCCGGAGTAGAAAACTGCCCGAAATTACAATTCCCTGTCGGTTCTTGTGCCAGAGATAATTGGGCCGAAAAGGCGAAAATCAGCAGTAATATAATTGGAAGTATTTTGTATTTATATTTTTTCATAATATTTATCCTAATCCGCCGACAGTCTGGGCTATTAATTTGGCCAGGGCCCAGGCTCCCAGGATGAGAGTCGCGCCGATAATAGTGTAAAGCAGAGCATCCTTGGCCTTGGTCAGCTTCTCGGAATTACCGCGGGCGAAGACGAAAAGGAAGCCGGAATAGATAATGGCGAGCGCGATAATCGGGACGCCGATTTTGACAATGCCTTCCAGAATTTTGTGCACCAGGGCGGGGATACTTTCGGTGTCTATGGGGTTACAAATTTTGCCATCGGCGGGATTACAACTAACCCCGTCTTCAGCCAAGGAAACCAAAGGAGAAAAAACAGAAAATATGACAAAAAAAGCTTGCCAAGAGTACTTTCTTAAAAGATTCATAAAATAATTATACCTCATACCCATTCAAAAATCCAAGCCCCTTCATACCCCAGGATAAAGAGGATAGTCCTAATAATAAGAAATGCCAGGAGGATGATAATGAGCCCGATTACGGTGTTGGAAAAAACCTTTTTGGCTGTGCCCCGAGCTTCGGTATTCCCGCCGGAAATAACGAGCTTAAAACCGGCATAAGCGAACATTATGGCCGCGATGGGCAGGACCAGGTATGTCAAAAGAAAGCCGAGGACCTTGTTGATGAGTTCCATAAAGTCATTGAAACCACATTGGTCGGCCTCGGTTACCACACCTTCCACCACTTCCTTGCCGCAGGGCACGAGGCCCTTCCAATCCCCTTCCGCCGCCAAGGCAAAGGCCGGAGCGATAAGGATTGAAATTATCAAGACTGGAATCAAAAATTTTAATGTATTTTTTCTCATGTATTTACTTTCTACTTTTTACCTTCTACTTTATAACTTTTTTAAGGTCTAACGCCTAATTAACAACAACTGCATCTTGGCCCCCGCGTCGGTGATGGCGTCTTCCGGAGAGAGGGTGTTGGCGAGCGTTTTCTCCACCATATTGCGGAAAATGGCGTCGGTATTGAGGGGCGACGGATCCAGCCAGCTCCGAGCGTAGAGAGCCCCCGAGTAGAAAACGGGAGAGAAGCTGTCCGTAGGCCTCCCGGCCAGCAAGTCCCGGCGCGCCGGCGGAGTTCTTAGAGCCGCGCTAATATCTAGGGCGAACGGACCAGTCGCCATTTCCGAAGCGGCGATAAAAGCGGTGTTGAAGTTCTTGGAAAATCGGGAGACGGCGACTCCGGTCACCTTGGCCGGCGTGAGTTTGAAATTCACGCCGCTAATCTGGGGGAAGGGCGCGGCCAGGAAATTCTGGTTCGGGTTTTTGCTGACCAGGGTCGGTAGTTCGCTGGCGTAACCCATATAAAAAGCCAGGTTCTCGGCGCTCCAGGAGTCCACCGACGCCGGCAAGGATTTGTTCCAAGAGTAAACACTTTGGAGCGGGTCGGCAAAACGGGTGTAAAATTCCAAAACCGGCGCGAAATTATATCCCCCGCCCGCGAGCTCGGAGACGAAAGCGCCCTCCACTTGCCGGACTATAGGGTTGCCCCTTTGCATAAAAAGCCCCGCCAAAATATCCTTGGCGTGAGTGATGTTGCTGAACTGCCCCAGGGCTACCGCGCTCTTCGCCAATCTGCCATTCTCGTCTTTTTTGGTCAAAATCGGCGCGAGGTCCGCGAGCTCTTCCCAAGAGGCGGGCGGATTGATTACGCCCTCGGCATCCAAGATACTGCGGTTGTAATACATAACCATCGGGTCCACCGCGAGCGGCAAGGCCAGAATCCCCTCTTCCGTGGCGAAAACTTCACCAGCCCCGGCGAAAGTATTTTTAAAAGCGCTCATCGGGAAGCTCTCATACGGAATGGGGAAAATTTTATCCGCGTAGCCATAAGCTAGTTCGTCCGGCAGAAAGAGAAGGTCGGGGCCGGCTCCGGAGGCCAGTGCTTCCAGAAGCTCCCGGTCAAAAGTCTCCGGCGACTTCTCTACATAGTTGGTGACGAAGGAAGGGTGAGTCTGATTGAAGGTCTCTAGCGCGCCGGAGATAAGAGCAGAGGGCAGTGTACCCCAGAGTACCACAGTGCCCTGACCCGCGCTCTCGTCCCGGCCCAAGGGGATAGTGCCGGAGAAAACCAAAACGCCGAAAATGGCGGCGGCAATGAACACGATAAGAATTATAATTTGGAAGTTTTTCACGTTTTAACTTTCTACTTTCTACTTTATAACTTAGATAATATCATACCATAATGATGCGCGCCGGCGTCTACCTCCCGCGCGAAAGCGAATCCTTTGGCTTCAAACATCTCTCGAGCAACGGCTTTGGGCACCGGAGCATGGCCTTGCCCCAGCAATTCCGACGCGTCCGACCAGTCAATCAGGAGAACCTCTCCGCCCTTTTTTAAGATTCTTTTTACTTCAGCAACAAAGCCATCCCGGTCTTCAACCTGAAAAAGGATATTAGAGGCGATAACCGCGTCGGCCAGACCGTCGCGGAGCTTGGTGCCACCCGGCTTCTCCACATTACCCCAAACAACTTCTACATTTTTAAGATGCGCGGATTTGGCTTTCGCCGCGAGGAGATGAAGAGATTCTTTGACGACTTCTACCGCGTAGACCCTGCCGTTCGTCGCTATCCGCGCCGCGGGCAGAGTGTAAAAGCCGGACCCCGCTCCCAGATCAGCCACAATCATATTTTCGGTCAAGCCGAGAGCCCTTAAGTTTTTAACCGGGTCGGCAAACATATACTTATTATAACATATAATTTTCTATAAATAGTATCCCTCACCCCTTAGTCCCCTTTCTGTTTTCGAAAAATAGAGAGGGGGAAATATACGTACTGTTGTGTGAGGCCTTGCCTCACACATTTCACATTTATACCTCGTAGTTTATCCAGTCAAAAATTTCATTAATAAAAGTTTTCACAGTTGGAAAATATCCTGGAAACGATTCTTTGTTTAAAATAACGGCTTCTGCGCGATCTTCCGCTAAATAATCTTCAAAACTTGAATATCTGTAACTCTTTAAATAGTTCACCGCTTTTCCTTTGCTTTTTATTCCTAATTCTTTCCATTTTGGTTCCAATAATTTTATAGGATTTAAATGTATATACGAAAATAGATATTTTAAGTATCTATCATTAACAGCGTGTTCTGCCTTAAACTTCCCTTCAAATAAACTTCCTGTTCTTTTATATTTTTGATTGTAGTACATGACATATGCAGTCGAAAGTTTTTGCATAAACCTACTTATACCTCCTTCTACTGTTTCTGTGATTAAAATATGAAAATGATTTTGCATTATACAATACACACCGATATTTACTAAATTTTTTCCTCGCTCGACATCATAAGAACTTCCATCTCTAATAAGATTAAAAACATTGAAACGGTGTCCGCTATTACAAATAAATAACAAAAACAAAAAACGATCGTAGTCTTGTTGATCATGGAATATTTTTTGTTTGCTATTACCACGATTATATATGTGATAAAACTCTCCTTGCACAAAATTAACTTTTCTTATAGACATGTACCCATAATACCAAAAACACTCGTGTGAGGCAAGGCCTCACACAATCACAAAATTGAATTCTTAGATACACGCCAGTGAGGCAATGCCGTCGCCCGCGCGCAAGCGCATGATGGTGACACCTTGAGTCTGCCGGCCTAGGGAAGGAATATCTTTGAGAGCGGTTCGGATGACCTGGCCTTTCTTGGACATGGCAATCAATTCCTCTTCTTCTCCTGTTAACACCTTGGCAACTATTAATTTACCAGTCTTAGAAGTGACTTTCGCGGTTTTTACTCCCGAACCGCCTCGCTTTTGAACTTTATATTCTTTTAAATTAGTTTTTTTACCAAAGCCATTCGCGCTCATGGTGAGGAAGAATCCCTTGTCGGAATTCTTCTTCACCACATCCACGCCGATAACTTCATCTTCTTTGCCAAGCTTGATACCAGTTACCCCTCCGGCGGCCCGGCCCATTTCTCGGATATCCGATTCTTTGAATCGGATGGACTGCCCCGCCGCCGTGGCAAGAATTATCTCATCTCCTTTCTCCACCAGTATGGCCGAGACCAGGCTGTCGCCTTTTTCTAAACGGATGGCGATAATTCCGCTCCGGCGAACATCTTCAAAACTCTTGCCTGCCATTTTTTTGGCCACGCCTTTTTTGGTCACCAATACAAGAGAACGTTCGCCATTTTGAGAGTTCTTTCCTATCGGCATGGCTAAAATAGAATTCACTTTCTCTTCCGCGTTGAGCGACAGGAAATTCATAATGGACTTGCCCCGGGTGGCGCGGCGGCCTTCCGGAATATCGTACATTTTCATCTGATAAACTTTGCCCAAATTGGAGAAAAACAGGAGATTGCTATGAGTGGAGCCCCGGACTAGCATGGTGACGAAATCTTCTTCTTTAGTTTCCAAATCCACCACGCCGACGCCCCCACGCTTCTGGGAACGGTATTCTCCGGGGTCGGTGCGCTTGACGTAACCACCCCCCGTCAAGACCAGCATCGTTTCTTTCTCCGGCACCAAGTCCTCGTCGGAAATTTCTTTGACCCCGCCTTTGATGATTTTGGTCCTTCGCTCGTCCGAATATTTCTCGCCAATCTGTCGGAGCTCCGCGGATATGGTTTTCAATATTTTCTTGGGGCTTGCCAAGAGCTCGCGCATCTCCTTGATAAAATCTTGCTTTTCCTTGAGTTCGTCTTCCACCGCCTGGCGCTCCAGCGCGGCTAGCTTGGAGAGTTTCATTTCCAGAATCGCGGCCGCCTGCAAATCCGAGAATCGGAATTCTTTTATCAAGTTTATTTTGGCCAGAGCGGCATCCTTGCTTTTGCGAATAACGGCTATAACCCGGTCTATTTTATCCAGAGCTTTTTTAAGGCCGAGCAAGATATGCTCCCGCTCTTCTGCCTTCCTCAAGTCAAAGGCGGAACGGCGCTTGACCACCTCCCGACGATGGTCAATGAATAAAGAGAGTATGGATTTAAGAGACAAGGTTTCCGGCACGCCTAGGGAGAGGGCTACTAGATTGAAATTAAAATTAGATTCCAGCTGGGTATTTTTGTAAATGTAATTTAAAACTTTCTCCGGATGGGCGCTTGATTTAAGCTCAATGACAATCCGGATATCCTTGGTGGATTCGTCCCGGAGTCCCTTGATGCCTTCCAATTTCTTTTCCTGCACCAACTCCGCGATGGACATAATCAAGTTAGCCTTGTTCACCCGGTAAGGAATGGATGTGATGATGATGGCGTTGCTACTTCCGCCCTGACGGTCGTCAGGGCGGAAGTCCTCCACTATCTCCGCTTCCCCGCGGCAGACAATCCCGCCCCGACCGGTGGAGTACGCATGGAGCATATCCTTGTAGCCGTAAGCGATGCCGCCGGTGGGGAAATCGGGGCCCTTGATGAACTGCATCAGGTCCTCGGTGGTAGCGTCTTCGTTGTCAATGAGATGCAGAGTGGCGGCCACGACTTCGGAGAGATTGTGGGGCGGGATGTTGGTCGCCATACCGACGGCGATGCCCAAGGTGCCGTTGAGTAGAAGCGCCGGCACCGCCGCCGGGAAAACCGTCGGCTCTTGTCGGGTCCCGTCGTAGTTGGGACGAAAATCCACGGTCTCTTTTTCCAGGTCGCGCAGAAGCTCTGCCGCGATTTTAGACATTTTTGCCTCGGTATAACGCATGGCCGCGGCATTGTCGCCGTCAATGGAGCCGAAATTCCCCTGCCCCAGGATGAGCGGGTAGCGGTAAGAAAATTCTTGGGCCATGCCGACCATAGAGTCATAAACCGCCACATCGCCGTGAGGATGATACTTGCCGAGAACATCGCCGACAACCGCGGCGGACTTGCGGAAGCGCGCGGAGGCGGTAAGTCCCATCTCTCCCATCGCGTATAGAATGCGGCGATGGACCGGCTTCAAGCCATCGCGCACGTCCGGCAGGGCCCGGGAAGTAATCACCGACATGGCATAGGCTAGGTAGGACTCTTTCATTTCCGCCACCACGTCCACCGGCAGAATGCTCTTGGAATTGGGATTTTCTTTGGCCATATTTTTATTTTAACCCGCTAGAGAGGCTAGCCAAAGCAAGCCGAGAACTACGGCGAAGAGGACGGTAATTATATGGAGAATTTGTCTTCTGGTTCTCTCCGACTTTTTTCTCAAATGATGGATAATTTTTTTCATGCTTTTAACTTTACACTTTATAACTTTATTTAACTTGTCCGCAGGACAACCACTTCTCCTTCCTTGCCTTCCAAATCTTTCCTCTTTAAGGTAAGTTTGTCCGCCACCTCCGCCTTCTCCTCCCCCATTTCCTTAAGAAACGCCTTGAGGGATACTTCGCTGTAATCCATCGGAATTATTATTTTCGGCTCCAGGGTGGAAGCCAGCTTAGCCGCGTCCTTGGCCGACATGGAGCCGCCGTTGCCTACGGGCATGAAGAGGATGTCCGGAGATTCTATCGCCTCTCGCGCTTCGTTCGGCAGTTCGGCGCTGGACAAAACGCCCAGAAAAACAATGCTGATATTGTCCACCGCGAGAGAGTATATCGTATTTATGTATTTCTTGCTTGACCCATCCTTGGCGGGGTTGCCAATTTCAGAATTGGCCAGTATGCCCTTGATAAAAATTTCTCTGATTTCGTAGTCGCCGGGCCCCTGGATGACGAAGGGTTCCCGCTCGCCGAAGCTTAGCTGTTCTACGCCGTTGTAATCCGGGTGGTTGACGGAGACCAGAGCGATGTCCGCGCCGAAGCGGGCAGTAATGCCGGTTTTAGAGTTTTTGCTTACGGGATTGAAGGCCAAAGTAAGCTCCCCCTTCCCAATTTTAAAAAATTGTTTGCCGTAATACGTTATTATCATTATGGGTATTATAGCATAAAATTTAATGAAATGAAAGGGGGGGTTGTTGGGAATAATTGTGTAAAAATATAATTAATTATATAATTAAAATTATGCAATCCGGGAAAAAAGGATTCACCTTAATAGAACTCCTGGTGGTCATATCCGTCATCAGCTTGCTTTCTTCCATAGTTTTTGCATCTCTAAACAACGCGCGAGCTAAGGCCCGGAATGCTAAAAGAATCCAGGATATAAATCAGCTGGTAAATGCATTCAACTTGGGCTATACAAACGGTTTCCCCATCAACGGCGGCGATTGGGCCTGCGTTAGTGCTACTTGCTATGGCGCTTGGAATGGCTTCGGGGTCAATGGAACGGTAGACGCAGGTTTTACTCCTTTTATATCCAAACCTGTTGACCCGGCAGGAAGACGGGATACCTCGGGAGGCGGAATTGATACGGGAGGTTTTGTATATCTAAATCCCACGCTTCCGGCTCCATCTCCGCCATATAATGTGCCTGCTTGGACATCCGGCGCCTACATAGGCTGGATTATGGAAGGAACAGTAAGCTCCACCATCTGTGGCCGAGGCCGGATTTACGCCACCGGCACGGGCGGCGGTGGCTGGGTTTCTTGCAGATTGAAATTGGAATAAGTTGCGTTTTTATAAAGTTATAGTAGTATGTGTAATAACTGAATAAATATTAAAAGCAGGATTTAGGGTAACCTCCCGATGAACATTGGGAAACCTAAGCCTTATATCCGCTGCATAATCTTGAGCGGATTTTTTAGTAAAAAAATGGCAACTAAAGAAAAAACATTAACCGATAACGCTGTCCAGAAATCCATCCTAGACCGAAGCGGCCAAAAACCGGAAGCGGATTCTCTCATTGAAGGTGCCGTAATTTTGGTTGAAAAATCATCAGTTTTCGTGGACCTCGCGCCCTGGGGCACCGGCATAATCTACGGCCGGGAGTTCCAGAACGCCAAGGACATCATCAAGAAAATAAATCTGGGCGACATCATCCGGGCCAAGGTGGTGGAGACGGAAAACGAAGACGGCTATATTGAACTCTCCCTCAAAGAAGCCAAACAGGCGCTCACTTGGAGCGAGGCGGAGCAGGCCATCAAGCAGAAAACCGTCATAGAGCTCCCGGTTAAGGACGCCAACAAGGGTGGACTGATTCTAGAATGGCAGGGACTGCAGGGCTTCTTGCCCGCGAGCCAGCTAAAAGCGGAGCATTATCCCCGGGTGCTGGATTCGGACAAGGACAAAATACTCAAAGAGCTCAAAAAATTAGTGGGCGAGAAAATCTCGGTTATGATAATTTCCACTCTGCCCAAGGAAGGCAAACTCATTTTCTCGGAAAAAGACAATAATCCGGATGAGAAAAAAGAAATCTTAAGCAAATACAATGTGGGTGACGACGTGCTCTGCGTCGTGGCCGGTATCGTGGATTTCGGCGTTTTTCTCAAGCTGGAAGAAGGTCTGGAGGGCCTGGTGCATATCTCCGAACTGGATTGGGGCCTGGTGGAAGACCCTCGGACGATGTTCAAGGTGGGCGACCAGGTCAAGGCGCGAGTGATTGAAATAAAGGACGGCAAAATTTCGCTTTCCATCAAGGCGCTCAAAGAAAATCCCTGGAAAGAATTTGAGGGCAAGCTGAAGAAGGGCGACATCATCAAAGGCGTGGTTATTAAATACAACAAGCACGGTGCCCTGGTTTCCATCAAAGAAGGCGTGGCTGGCCTGGTGCATAATTCCACCTTCGGCTCCGAGGTCAAGCTCCGGGAAAAATTAGAACTCGGCAAAAATTACAACTTCCAGATTACCCTGTTTGAGCCCAAAGACCACAAGATGACCCTGGTGCATTTGGAATAGCAATCTCTTGCGATATTGCTTCTTAGGACATATAATTTCCACATGCCTCAGGAAAATTCTCTAACTGCTAGGGTCGCGCCAATTCCTTCTCTAGAATCCCTGAAAAAAACATTTCAGCAAAGACTGGCTGGCATTTTGGGCGTGCAATTAACCGTGGAAAATATAGAAGCGTTCGCCTCCGAGGCCCTTCAAACAACGATTAAATTAACCGAGGATATTTTGACGGAATACCGGCGCAATCCGGCCAGTTCTGCGACAGGCCTCTCCGGTGCCGAAGAAGAAGATGCGGCCTTCAAAGTTTTTGACTTGCCGGATATTTCTCAAATACTTGACTCTATAATGAATCTCCAAGAAGAAATTGAGTCGCTACAAGAATATCTCGGGCGTCAGACCGAACAAACGTCTGAAGTAAATACGCCCCCCGCGACAGGTTCTGGCGTAAAGATTCAAAAAGGGGCCGGAGGCTGGCAGGAGAAAAAAATATTCCCCAGGCTTTTAACTCTGCTTTATATCTTAGAACATGACTTTGACATACCCCTCTCCCCAAGCGATGTGCCGATAAGTTGGGGCGATATAGAACCGGACATGATGCGGAAGACGCCTTACGCGCGAGTGGAAATACCCGTCTTGCAAAGAGTGGTCTATCTTTGCGAAGAAGAAGGCAATGCCAGCTATATATTTGACACGGAAAGATTGGAAAAAATCGGCTTGACCTCGGAAGAATTGAGGAAAAAAAATAAAGAAGAAAAGAAACAGCTCATCACCCTTCATCCCGGAATCGGTATCAGACTTGTTCAATCCCCGAACTGGAGAGAAAATATGGCCGAATACTTAAGAGAAATTGGGTTGGATTCGGAAAAACGGCCAGAAAAAATTCCTAGCCAATCACGGGAGAATGAAGAGGGTGGAGTAACAAGGCAAACATCCAGGGGCGAACTGGACCCCTGGCGGGGCTTTTGGACAGATGAAGAAGGAGGGCATTGGGCGCCTGTGGACGTCTTGGTTGAACATTTTGGAATGGGAAATCGGGTTATTGAAAATCATACTAAGGAATTTCATCTTAAAAGTATGAGGGCTATGACTCGCGCTGGACAAATTGTAAACATTTTTCTACTGGAAGATTTTATCCAAAATCCCAAATTCAAGGAGCGGCTTGATTTGCCGCGAGCAGTTAAAGAGGGCGAATGGAAGAATTTCTACATAGACCCGGCGGGCAAACATTGGGCAACGATAGAGTCAATTACCAGAAAATTATCCAGGGGTAAAAACACATTAAGAAAGCAGGTTGAAAGAAATATAACCGAATTCCAGCTTATGTTCATAAGGAACATTAAGGGCCAAATACGTCATGCGTTTTGCCTAGAAGAAATTGAGGAATTTATCAAAAAGAA
>MFVV01000014.1:0-536 GCA_001786225.1 Candidatus Nomurabacteria bacterium RIFCSPLOWO2_12_FULL_46_14
TAGATGCAATTACTTTACTTAACTAAAGTACAAAAATGGGAGAAAAATATGAAAAAATTTTAATAATAGGCGCTGGGGGAGGCAGGGAGCATGCCTTGGGCTGGAAAATTGCGCAGTCACCGAGAGCTGGGAAGTTATTCTTTGCCAGAGGCAATGCCGGCACAGCCGAGCTGGGCACAAACTTGGATATTAAAGATACGGATATACCGGCGCTTCTTGATTTCGCCCAAAAAGAAGTGGTTGATTTGGTGCTGGTAGTAGCTGATGACCCCTTGGCTCTGGGCGCCGTAGATGAATTCCGGAAAGCCGGATTCAGAGTTTGGGGTCCAACCAAGGCCGCAGCAGAACTGGAATGGTCTAAAGCCTTTTCAAAGGACTTTATGCGCCGGCATAATTTGCCAACTGCCAAATTTGAAGTATTTACTGATTTTGAAAAAGCTAAAGCTTATGTTAATACACAGGCGTTGCCTGTGGTGATAAAAGCGAGTGGCTTAGCTCTGGGCAAAGGCGTGGCCATCACAACAACTAAGGCGGAG
>MFVV01000014.1:562-3517 GCA_001786225.1 Candidatus Nomurabacteria bacterium RIFCSPLOWO2_12_FULL_46_14
ATACACAGGCGTTGCCTGTGGTGATAAAAGCGAGTGGCTTAGCTCTGGGCAAAGGCGTGGCCATCACAACAACTAAGGCGGAGGCGATTCAAGCTTTGAAGAATTTCATGCTTAAGAAAATATTTGGCGCTGCGGGCGAAGAAGTGGTGATTGAAGAATTTCTGGAAGGCCCGGAGATTTCCATTCATGCGTTTTCTGATGGCCGGAATTATAAAATGTTTCCGCCTTCGCAGGACCATAAAAAAATCGGCGAAGGCAACACTGGCCCGAATACCGGCGGCATCGGCGCGATTACTCCCTTGCCGTTTATAGATACACAACTCTTGCAGGAGATACAAAATAAAATAGTCGCTCCGACGCTACAAGCTATGAGCGACGAGGGCCGGCCTTTCACCGGCATACTTTATCCCGGCCTTATCCTCACCAAAGATGGACCGAAAATTCTGGAGTTTAACGCCCGCTTCGGCGACCCGGAAGCGCAAATTTACATGCGATTACTCCAAACCGACCTTTTGGACATAATCGATGCCGCAATTGACGGCAAATTGGAGGAGATAAAAATAAAATGGCGAGACGCGGCGGCTTGCAACATCGTGCTCTGCTCGGCCGGGTATCCGGGCAGTTATGAAAAAGGCAAAGAGATTTCAGGAATAGAGAATGCAAAAAAAGAAAAAGATATAATTGTTTTCCATGCGGGCACGAAAACAGAAGGGGGCAATCTGGTCACTAATGGCGGCCGGGTTTTGGGAGTCTCATCTCTAGGGAAATCTCTAGGGGAATCACTAGGGAAAGCTTATCGGGCCGCAGACAAAATTTCTTTCGAGGGCAAGTATTACCGGAGAGATATAGGCAAATCAGCGCTTTATTTTAAAAATTAAAATGCTAAGATGACTATATGATAAAAAACCCAAAAGTAGGCATTATTATGGGCTCTGACTCCGACCTTGAAGTATTTGCCGAAGCGGCAAAAGTGCTGGAAGAATTCGGCGTACCGTATGACATAACTGTGGGTTCCGCCCATCGCAGTCCCGAAAGAGTAAAGGACTATTCCGAAGGAGCGCGGGAAAGGGGCGTTAAAGTGCTTATTGCCGGAGCCGGAGGCGCGGCGCATTTGGCGGGAGTAGTGGCCGCACACACGACATTGCCGGTTGTCGGCCTACCTGTCAAAGCCAAAGCTCTCGATGGCTTGGATTCACTGCTTTCCACTGTAAACATGCCGCCGGGCGTGCCGGTAGCCACCGTCGGTATCAATGCCGGCAAGAACGCCGGACTTTTGGCTGTGCAAATCATGGCCGTCACCGACAAAGACCTGGAGGAAAAGCTTGCTCAATACAAAAATAAAATGGCAAAAGACAACGAAGACAAAGGCAACAAGCTCTCCGAAATAGGCTACAAAAAATATCTAAAACAATAAGGTGGCTAATAAACCTAAAAGCGAATATGCCAAGGCCGGAGTGGATTACACGGTATTGGAGCCATTTAAAATGGCAATGATTGAAGCAGGTAGAAAAACGCTTAAATTTCCTAACAAAAGGGGAGTATACATAAACGAAGATGCGACCCATGCACACGGTGCTGTATTTGAATATAGAGGTGAAGAATCACATATCTGGTGCCAAACCCAGGAAGATTTAGGTAATAAAAATTGGATTGCCGAATGGATGTATCAAAAGACTGGAAAATCTTTCTATGAAGCAATTGCCATTGATACGGCGCTTATTGTGGTTAACGATGTGATAGCTCAAGGCGCTATGCCAGTAGTTTTTACTGATCAGCTAGAAGCAAGCAGAAGCGAGTGGTATGCGGACAAAAGAAGAGCAAAAGATTTCGCAAATGGATTATTAAAAATTTGCGAAGAAGTAGGCATGGCACTGCCTGCGGGAGAATCCGCCAGCGTCACATATTTAATAAATCCAAAAGAACCAGTTAAGGAGATAGCGAGCTTGAGCGGTTCAGTTACTGGGATAGTTGCGCCGAAAGAAAAGCTAATCACGGGACAAGATCTGACTGTGGGAGACCACATCATAGGAGTTGCATCATCTGGCTTGCATGCGAATGGAATTAGCCTAGTTATTAAAAAAGCATTAGAACTTCCAGAGCAATTTTTAACTAAACTTCCGAACGGTAATACCTTGGGCGAAGAAGCCCTTATTCCTACTCGCTCTTACGTGGCGCTTATTGAAGCATTACTCCAAAATAAAATTAAAATACATGCTCTTTTGCCGGGCACAGGCGACGGTGTGGGAAAAATTGCTTTCAATAAAAGACCTTTTACTTATAGAATAGAATCATGGCTTACCGTTCCACCTCTTTTTAAATTTTTCAACGAAGAACTGGCTATAGCTCTAGAAGATTGCCTTAAAACCTTCAATTGGGGAGTGGGCTACTATCTTTTTGTACCTGAAGAAGAAGTTGCTAAAATATTAAAAATTGGTAAAGATAAGGGGTATGAGCTCGCAGATATTGGTATAGTTGAAGAAGGAGAGCGTCAAGTAATCTTTGAGCCGGGGAAAATAATTCTTACGCCTCCAGGAAAATAATTAATATTAATTTGAATATATGGACACGCAAATGATAAAAGAAAATTTGGGAAACGTGCTCAAGGAAACCAATTTTGATTTTTTGGGACCTAAAAAAATCGGCAAGGTACGAGATATTTATGAATACAAAGACAAGCTAATTCTGATATCTACCGACAGGTATTCTGCTTTTGACAGAAATCTCGCTTTAATACCTTTCAAGGGCGAAGTTTTGAATAAAGTAACCACCTTCTGGTTTGAGAAAACTAAAGATATAATTCCAAACCATATGTTGAGCGCGCCGGACCCCAATGTGATAGTTGCCAAGAAATGCAAAGTCCTGCCGGTAGAAATGGTGGTACGAGGATATATCACTGGCGTTACTTCCACTTCGCTTTGGACGAATTATCAAAATGGCCAGAGGGATTTCGGCGAT
>MFVV01000014.1:3545-11487 GCA_001786225.1 Candidatus Nomurabacteria bacterium RIFCSPLOWO2_12_FULL_46_14
TTTTGCGCGCGGGCAAGAAGTGGCGTTAAAACAAGGCTTAATATTGGTAGATACAAAATATGAATTCGGCTTAACTTCTGACGGGGGATTAATCTTAATTGACGAAATACACACTCCCGATTCTTCTCGCTACTGGCAAGCTAACTCGTATCAAGAAAGAATTAATCAGGGCCTGGAACCTGAAAATTTTGACAAGGAATTTCTGCGATTGTGGTTTAAGGAAAACTCTGACCCATACAGGGATGAAAAAATGCCAGATGCCCCGGCCGATATGGTAGCGGAACTCTCTCGCCGTTATATTCAGATATGCGAGCAGATAACAGGCGAACCGTTTGTTCATGATTTTTCTCAGCCGATTATGGAGAGAATTAAAAATAATCTTAGCACCTATGCCCAGTAAATCCGCCAACAATCCGCTCTGCGCCGTCTCGCCCATAGACGGACGCTATAAAAAATACACCGAACCCTTGGTTAAGTATTGGAGCGAGTGCGCCAGTATGAAATACAAAATAATCGCCGAAGGGGAATACTTGATCGCCCTCGCCGAAGAGAAGGGGGTAAATTTGAGAAAATTCTCGGCCAAAGAAAAAAACATTATTCGGAATTTGTATAATTTTCGGGAGCAGGAAGCCGCGATAATCAGCCAAATAGAATTAACCGGTTATAAAAACATTAAAGCCACCAATCATGATTTCAAAGCGATAGAATATTATATAAAAGACAAATTAGGCAGGACCAGTCTGCGGGATGTTTTAGAATACGTGCATTTCGGCCTGACCTCCGAGGACGCAGGCAACATCGCCTACGCTTTAATGCTGGGAGAGAGTTTGAGAAATGTGTATTTGCCGGAAATTAAAATAATAATAAACAAAATAGAAAAACTGGCGAGAGAAAATAAAAATATCCCGATGCTGGCGCGAACTCACGGCCAACCGGCCTCGCCCACCACTTTGGGCAAGGAATTCCGGATTTACGCCGAAAGATTAAACCGCCAACTGAAACAGCTCCAGACTCACAAATTAGCAACCAAATTAAACGGCGCCACCGGCAACTATAATGCTCTCTATGCCGCTTACCCTCGCATGGATTGGCTGAAATTTTCCCAAAAATTAATATATAGCATCGGCCGGGAGAGGGGAGTCGCACTGGAAGCAAACATTTTCACTACCCAGATAGAGTCGCATGATAGCTATGTTGAGCTTTTTGATATTATGCGGCGGATTAATTATATCATTATTGACTTCAATCAAGATATGTGGAGATATATTTCCGATGGCTGGCTCCTGCAAAAGCCGAAGATAGGGGAGATAGGCTCTTCTACTATGCCACACAAAATCAACCCCTGGTTTTTGGAAAATAGCGAAGGCAATCTCGGAATGGCCAACGCTTTGTTTGAATTTTTCGCACGCAAGTTACCCATTTCCCGACTACAGAGAGACTTGTCGGATTCCACCGTGCTTCGCAATATCGGCACGGCTTTCGGCCACAGCTTGATAGGTTTTAAATATCTCAATAATCAGCTGGGCAGAATCGCGGTGAATAAAGAAAAAATGTTAAAGGATTTGAACAGTCATCCCGAGGTAATCACTGAAGCCATCCAGACCATTCTCCGCCGAGAAGGCGTAGAAATGCCTTATGAAAAACTTAAGGAACTCTCCCGGGGAAGAGAAATAATCCTGGCCGATATTCACCAATTCATAAACAGCTTAAAAATCAGCGAAAAGGTCAAAAAAGAACTCCTCCGCATCACCCCCACAAACTACACCGGCCTGGCCACCAAACTCGCTAGCCAGAAATAACATTGTAATATTTTATAAAATTATATAATAACCAGTTACTTTACTTAACTAAAGTACTTTACTTAACTAAAGTAGATAAATGAAAGAAAAAGAAACTAAAATTTGTCAAAATTGCAAACAAGACTTCACTATTGAGCCTGATGATTTCGGGTTTTATGAAAAAATCAAAGTCCCGCCACCGACATTTTGCCCGGAGTGCAGAATGCAAAGACGCATGGCTTGGCGCAATGAGAGAACATTACATAGAAATAAGTGTGCGATGACCGGTAAAAATGTTGTTAGTTGTTTTTCAAAAGATTCTCCATTTACTGTCTATGAAAGAGATATTTGGTGGAGCGACAAATGGGATCCATTAGAATATGGTCAAGAATACGATTTTTCGAGACCTTTTTTTGAGCAGTTTAGAAAATTACTTGAAAAAGTTCCACTGCCAAATCTTTTTATCGGCAAATGTGTTAATACTTTCTTTCTTTATGATTGTAAAAATTGCATAAATTGTTTTGGGTGCACAAATCTTCGCAATAAATCTAATTGTATGTGGAATGAGCAGTTAACTAAAGAAGAATATGATAAAAGGCTGAAAGAATTAGATATAGGCAGTGTAAAAAACCTAGAAAAAGCCAAACAGAAATTTGAAGCGCTACGCTTAAAAGCATTGAGGAGGTTTGCTAATATTTTAAATTCAAAAGATGTTTCCGGGGATAATATTATACATGCCAACAATTGTTATTACTGTTTTGATATCGCAGAAGATATGAAGGATTGCAAGTACATAATGAATTCGGCGACACAGCTGTACACGAGTTATGACGGTTATGGAGTCGGAGCCAATACTGAATTATTATATGAAGCTATGGACTCAGGTATTAACGGATCAAGACAACTGTTTGGTCTAACACTCTGGGAATGCCTTAATGCAGAATATTCGTTTAATTGTCACGGGTGTAATAATATTTTTGGTTGTGTAAATCTACGCAAAAAAGAATATTGTATTTTTAATAAACAGTATTCAAAAGAAGAGTTTGAAAAATTACGAGTCCGAATTATCGAGCATATGACTAAAATGCCTTATGAGGATAAAAGAGGCAGGCTTTATTTTTATGGAGAATATTTTCCCGCGGAAATTTCCCCATTTGGATATAATGAAACAGTGGCACAGGATTACTTTCCTTTATCCAAAGAACAAATTTTAGAAAATGGCTACAATTGGATTGAACGAGAAAAACCCGAATACAGTGCGACTTGCAAGTCTCAAGATTTACCAGATCATATCAAAGATATTGACGAAACAATTTTAAGAAAAGTTATAGAATGTAAGCTTTGCAAAAGAGTCTATAAAATTATAGAGGACGAGTATAAATTTTTAAGGAAATTCAATCTCCCAGTTCCACATAATTGTTTTGAATGTCGTCATCAAGAGCGATTTAAATTGGTAAATTTTCCACGGCTTTATAGTAGAAAGTGTATGTGTACTAAAAAGCACCCGCACCATAATGGAAAGTGTGAAGTAAAATTCGAAACAAGTTATGCCCCAAACCGCCCGGAAATTGTGTATTGCGAGAAATGCTATCAGCAGGAGGTTTACTAGCCTCTGGCTAGTTTACTAATCGTCTAAATCCGGGTAAGATGGAGATATGGCTGGCAGAATAATTTTTTCTTTTTTTCTTTTGATTTCCGTCCTCTTTTGGCCTTTTTGGTTTTCGGTTCTTCTGGCTCTCGGCGGCATGGCTTATTTTAAAACATACTGGGAAGCGGCGGCGCTTCTTCTGCTCTCGGACTTGCTCTTTGGCGCGAGCGAAGCCAGATTCGGCTATTTTGTTTTCGTGTCTTTGTCGCTGGCCGTTCTCTGCCTGATGTTCATTGAGGCGCTGAAAAAGAAAATGCGTTTGTCGCCGACAATTCAAAAATGATAAAAAGAATCCAGAGAAAAAGAAAAATCAGAAATGCCGACTTCGTGGAGCCGGATGAAATTTTTTTGGATTCCAGGAATATGCCCAACTTCAATCTCCAGCAGTTTGAGGGCCGAATAGAAAAGCCTATCGGCAAAAACACGATTATTTTCACGGGAATTTTTTTCATTCTTGTTTTGATGATTTTTTCCGGCCGACTGTTGTATCTCCAGGTAGTGAAGGGCGAGGCGTATCTAGAGAGGAGCGAAGGTAATACTCTAGAAAAACACATTATCTTCGCGGAGCGGGGGATAATCTACGACCGCAATAATAAAGAAATTGCCTGGAACCAACAAACTGTGGACACGCCCTTTCCCGCGCGCGCTTATCTTTCGCCGGGCTTTTCCCACTTGCTGGGTTATATTAGTTATCCGGCGGAAGACAAAAATGGCGTTTTCTGGCAGACCGAATTTAAGGGGTTGGACGGCCTGGAGAAGCAATACAACGATATTCTCAAAGGCGAAAACGGTGGAAAAATCGCAGAGGTGGACGTCAAAGGCGAAATTCAATCCGAGAATATAATCAACCCGCCACTCGGAGGAGAGGGTCTTTACACCACTGTGGATTCCCGCATTCAGGGTGAATTATTTCGGCTGATAGAAAACCTGGCCCGAAGCCAAGCCTACAACGGCGGGGCGGGTATAATAATGGACCTCCGGGACGGCGGCATAATTTCCTCGGTTAGCTATCCGGAATACAATGCGGAAATCCTCTCCCGAGGCAAGGAAAAAGAAATCATAGACAATTACCTTAGCGACAAACGGAAAGTTTTTCTGGACCGCACCATCTCCGGCCTCTACACTCCCGGCTCCATCATTAAACCCTTCCTCGCCTTGGGCGCGCTTGCCGAAAACATCATCGACCCGGCTAAAAAAATTCTCTCCACCGGTTCAATTTCCATTCCCAATCCTTACCGGCCTGGAGAAAATTCGGTTTTCAAGGACTGGCGGGTCAACGGCTGGACGGACATGCGGCAAGCTCTGGCGGTTTCCTCGGACATATATTTTTACACCATCGGCGGCGGCTTTGAAGACCAGAGGGGCTTGGGTATTGTCAATATAGAAAAATATATCCGACTCTTCGGTATCGGTGAGAAAACCGACGTGGATTTGCCGGACGAGAAGTCCGGCACCATCCCCAATCCGGAATGGAAGATGAAAAACTTCGCCGGCGACCCCTGGCGCATCGGGGACACTTATAACTCCTCCATCGGCCAATACGGCTGGCAGGTAACTCCGATTCAGATGCTCCGAGCGATAGCGGCTATCGGCAACGACGGCAGACTACTGGAGCCGCATTTTGTTTTGGACAAAAACGCGCCGGCTACGCTCCAAATTATGAACCTGCTCGAAAAGGATTTTGCGATAGTGCGCGAGGGTATGCGCCAGGCGGTATCTTACGGCACGGCAATAGCTTTGAATGTGCCTTATGTCGAAGTGGCGGCGAAGACGGGCACGGCTCAAGTTGGCGTGTCGAAAAATAAAGTTAATTCCTGGGTGGTGGGTTTCTGGCCGGTGGAGAATCCTAAATATGCTTTTACTGTAATGATGGAGAGCGGACCCTCCTCCGGCGCCACCGGAGCAACCTCGGTCATGCGCGGGCTTTTGGACTGGATGTCACAGAACGCGCCGGAGTACTTAAAATAGAGTTTGCCAATCCTGACCCTTTTGAGATATAATAGTAGAATGAGCAGAATAAAAACATTATTCGTTTTGGGCATTTGGATAGCCATCTTACCCTATCTGGGATTTCCTTCTTCGTGGAAAAATATTCTGATTACTCTCTCCGGCTTGGGGCTGGCGTTCTTGAGCTACCTAATCCGCCGAGAAGAGAGAATCGTCAAAAAGGAGAAAACTTTTGACAATTTTTCCGAGAACGGCAATTTCAAAGAAGAAACGTCGGCGGAAGAGAAAATATAATATTATGCTTTATGTAAAGAAAACTAGACGCATATTAATTGCCGCCGCGGCATTGGTTTTGATTTTTCTGGCGGGTGTTTATGTGGGCTTCCGCAACCAGCCGGCTATCAATAAATTGACTAATATCTCCGGAAAGGAAACAGTCGCCGCCATCACCGCCGACTTTTCGCCGTTTTGGGAAATATGGAATGAAATTAATGACAAGTACCCGGGCGCCGCGGCAATCTCCGACCAAGAGAGAGTTTACGGGGCTATTGCCGGCCTGGTCGGCTCTCTAAACGACCCCTACAGCGTATTTTTCAAGCCGGAAGAAGCCAAGATGTTTGAGGAGGACATCGCAGGAACCTTCCAGGGCATCGGCGTAGAAGTGGGCATCAAAGACAAAGTGCTGACCGTTATTGCCCCGCTCAAAGGCACCCCGGGGTATAAAGCCGGCGTCCAATCCGGCGATCAAATTTTAAAAATAGACGAAACCGTTACCACGGACATAACTATTGAAAAAGCCATAGAACTTATCCGCGGGGAGGCCGGCTCTGTGGTTACCCTCACCATTTTGCGCGAAAAAGAAACCCGGCCGATAGAAATAAAAATCGTCCGCGACACCATCAATGTGCCGACTTTGGACACAGAACTCCGGCTGGACGGGATTTTTGTCATCAAGCTCTACAGCTTCTCGGCCAATGCCGCCGACCTCTTCCGCGCCGCTATTCGGGAATTTGCCGAGGCCGACACCGACAAAATGCTTCTGGATTTAAGAGGCAACCCCGGCGGCTATCTGGACTCCGCGGTGGACATGGCGAGCTGGTTTCTGCCCGGCGGCAAAACTATCGTCATTGAGGACTACGGCGGAGAGAATAAAGAACAAAAAGTTTATCGCAGCCGGGGCTATGATGTTTTTACCGATAGATTAAAAATGGTCATTCTCATAGACGGCGGCTCCGCTTCCGCTTCTGAGATTCTAGCCGGCGCTCTCCAAGACCACGACCGAGCCAAGCTGGTCGGAACGGAAACTTACGGCAAGGGCTCGGTGCAAGAAGTTGTCAAAGTAACCTCGGACACCCTGCTTAAAATCACGGTGGCCAAGTGGCTCACGCCCAACGGCGTATCCATATCCGAGACAGGCTTAACTCCGGATTACAAAGTGGAGTGGAGCGAAAAAGATTTTGAGAGTGGCCGGGACCCGCAGATGAATAAAGCTTTAGAATTATTATTAAAACCATGAGAGTAATTTTTCTACAAGACGTGCCTAGGGTAGGGAAGCGGCACGATATCAAAGAAGTCAACGACGGCTATGCTCTGAACTTTCTTTTGCCGCGTCGCCTGGCTGTGCTAGCCACTTCGAAAGCAATGATAGAGCTCGAAATCCGACAAAAAGAAGTGATAATAGAAAGGGAAGTGCAAGAAAGTCTTCTACTTAAAAATTTAGAAGAAATAAAAGGAAAAACCATCACAATCAAAGCAAAGGCAGACGAAAAGGGACATCTTTTTGCTCAGATTCACAAAAAACAAATAATCGATAGCATGAGAAGCGAGTATCACGCTGAAATAAGCGAGGAATTTATCGTTTTAGAAAAACCTATCAAAGAAGTAGGGGAGTTTGAAATCCCTATTTCAATCAAGGGCAAGAAATCTTCCTTTAAACTTATTGTGGAGAAAATATAGATTTAGAAAATGAAATTAAATCCGCTGACAGAAGAAGAGAAGAAAATAATACTAGAGAAGGGAACAGAGGTTCCTTTTTCCGGCGAGTATGAGAATTTTGATAAACAGGGGACTTATGTTTGCAAAAGATGCGATGCAAAACTTTATCGCTCCGAAGATAAATTTGATGCGAAATGCGGCTGGCCAAGTTTTGATGATGAAATTGAAGGCGCAGTAAAGCGTACAACTGACGCGGATGGCATGCGCACAGAAATAACTTGTAGCAATTGCGGAGCCCACTTAGGCCACGTTTTCACCAGTGAGGGAATGACCCCTAAAAATACTCGCCACTGCGTAAATTCAATCTCTTTGAAGTTTTTCCAGAAATAGATCATAGTGCTTTAATTCTTCCATAGATATACTGAAAATAAAAAATTTCAACAGATGATGAAACTAATTTCTGATTACATAATACAAATCTAGCTACTTTATCTAAGTAAAGTACTTTAGTTTGTTAAAGTAACTGAAAAATAGGCAAATTGTCAGGGTTTTCAGGGTAGGATATAATAAAATTATGGAAAATCCAATAGAGAATAATGCATTAAGAATTGAAACAATAAGAACACCAAAAGGT
>MFVV01000014.1:11503-11654 GCA_001786225.1 Candidatus Nomurabacteria bacterium RIFCSPLOWO2_12_FULL_46_14
GTCCCCAGCGAGGTGGAATTATTACTTCAATAAAATTTCAAGGTCGTGAAATTCTTTACTTAGACCCAGGAACATTAATAATTGATTTATCGCCGGAGTATAAAAAAATTTGGATATGGTCTATGGTTGGTAAAGATTTTATTTGTATTGA
>MFVV01000015.1 GCA_001786225.1 Candidatus Nomurabacteria bacterium RIFCSPLOWO2_12_FULL_46_14
CTTCGTTGACTCGGACAAACTGGAGCGCCTTCGTTGACTCGGACAAACTGGAGCGCTTAATGCAAAAACTCGACACTATCTACACATCCAAACCAGTATTTATTAAATTCTCGCCAGACTTGTCAACCTGGCAGGTTGACGACTTACTTGCGATCGCGCGTCGGCACAGAATTCACGGTATTATCTGTACCAATTTGACCAAAAAAAGAGATAATCCAAAAATAGCGGATAAAAATGTTCCGGAAAAAGGCGGCCTTTCCGGCAAAGTGGTAGAGGACTTGGCGGACGCAATGCTCGCCTATATTTATAAAAAAGAAGGCGGTAGGTTTGTTCTCGTCGGTTGCGGTGGGGTTTTTACCGCCGAGGACGCTTACAAGAAAATCCGCCTCGGCGCGTCTTTGGTCCAGCTGATTACCGGCATGATTTTTGAAGGGCCGCAAGTAATTTCAGAAATAAATCAAGGGCTGGCCCGACTGCTCCGACGGGATGGTTTTAGAACTATAAGGGATGCTATTGGCGTTGATAATTGATAGAATACTCTTATGGAAAAGAACATTTTTATCACCAGAAAGATTCCGGATATAGGAATAAACATGCTTCGGTCTAAGGGGTATAAAGTGGAAGTTAACTTAAGTGAAAATATTCCCAATCAAAAACAAATTATTAAACTGCTTAAAAAGAAGCCTTACGACGCGGTTATAACTTTACTTACCGACCGCATAGACGAAACGGTCTTTGACGCCCTGCCGGGAATAAAAATGTACGCCAATTACGCCACTGGCTACGACAATATTGATGCGGCCGAGGCGGGGAAACGCGACATCACTGTCGCCAACGCGCCGGGGGCTTTATCCAGCACCGCGGTGGCCGAGCACACCATTGCCTTGATGCTCTCTCTCGCCAAGCGCCTAGGGGAAGCAGATGCTTTCGTCAAAGCGGGCAGATACCGCGGCTGGTCCCCCACCCATTTTATGGATATGGAACTTGGCGGCAAAACTCTCGGGCTTATCGGCGCCGGCCGCATTGGCGGGCAAGTGGCCCGCTTTGCCACGGGCTTGGGTCTCCGGGTTATTTATTACGATGTCAAGCGCAACGAGCAATTTGAAAAAGAAAGCGGCGCCCTGTATCAGGGGAGTTTGGACGAAGTTTTGAAGCAGGCCGATTTTGTCAGTCTGCATGTGCCATTTTTGCCCGCGACCCGGCATTTGATAAATGAAGAGAATCTTGGGCTAATGAAACCCGCCGCTTTCTTAATCAACACTTCTCGCGGGGGGGTGGTGGACGAGCGGGCGCTGGAGAGGGCATTGAAGAATAAAGTTATCGCCGGCGCCGGTTTGGATGTGTTTGAATTTGAGCCTAAAATTTCACGGGGCTTGCGCAAGCTCCCGAATGTCGTCCTGACCCCCCACATCGCCTCTGCCAGCCGCGAGGCCAGAGAGGAGATGTCGGAGATTGCCGCCAACAACGTCATTGATTTTCTTGAAGGCCGGATACCAAGAAATATAGTAAATGAAAAATAACTGGATTAAAAACTTTAATGCTCTTGCTCTCTCTCCAAACCGCCGGACTATTTTAGAAATAATAAATACCGGGCTAGGAGCTATTGATACAGAAAAAGTAATGCGTGATTCTATTTTACTTGAGGGGGACGTGCTCAAGATAAAGAATCAGAGTTTTGATTTGACTCAATTTAAAAAAATAAAAGTAGTTGGTTGCGGCAAGGCGGCGCCACGAGCGGCATTCGCGCTGGAAGATATATTAGGGGACAAAATAAGCGAGGGGGCAGTGATTGGCCTGGAAAAAGTCGCCACTAAAATTATCCGGAGCTTTGTCGGAACTCATCCCAAACCTTCGGAGGAAAATAGAGAGGCGGGGAAGAGAATATATGAGATGGCAGAAGATGCGAACGAAGATGATTTGGTCATTGTAATTGTCTCCGGCGGGGGTTCTTCGCTCTTGTGTTATCCGGAGAGTGAGTATAAGCAAGGCGCTGTTTTGTATGAAAATTTTCTTAAGTCCGGACAAACTATTGTTGAAATAAATACCGTCCGCAAACACCTCTCTGCGCTAAAGGGCGGGGGATTGGCCAAAGTAGCTTACCCGGCGACCGTCGTCGGACTTATCTTCTCCGATATCCCGGGCGATAAGTTTGCGGACGTGGCTTCCGGGCCGACCTATAAAGACATAACCGCCATAGAAGACGCTAAAAAAATTATTTTGGAAAATAATTTAGGGGAATACGAACTCTTGGAAACGCCCAAAGAAGACAAATATTTTGAAAAAGTGGAAAATTTCGTTTTGGTTTCCGGCACAACCGCGCTCACCGCCATGGCCGCGAGCGCTCGGGAGCTTGGTCTAGAGGCGGATGTCATTTCCGAGCCCCTGTATGATGAAGTTGTTCCGGCGCTAGAAAAAATATTTGCAAGAAAAAAGAATGGCCGGGCGGTTCTGGTTTCCGGCGAACCGCGCCTCAAGGTCCGCGCCGGCGCTGGAGAGGGCGGCCGGAATTTGCATATGAGTCTGGAGGCCTTGAAGATGATAACTGGCGACTCGGTATTCGCCTCCTTCGCTTCGGATGGCCTGGACAACAGCGATGCCGCGGGGGGTATTGCCGACCTCCTTACTCTCCAAAAGATGAAGGATAAAAAAATTAGCCCGGAAGATTATCTGAATCGCTTTGACTCTTATCATGCATTTCTAAAATCCGGCGACCTGATTCTCACCGGCCCTACCGGCGCCAATGTTTCGGATTTAATGATACTTTTAGCGAATAAATAAAAAATGGAAAATAAAATTACCAAAGTGTCTGCCGAAGAAATAAAAGATTCGCGGAGGAACTCGACGATAAAAGTAACGGCCTGGGCGGGCGATGCCTTCGGCAGTTTTGCCGTGCCCTCCGGAGCTTCTACTGGGATTCATGAGGCGCACGAATTAAGAGACGCTGATGGGAGAGGCGTAAATACCGCGATTACCAATGTGATAAATATTATTTCCCAGGCGCTCCAGGGCAAGGACGTTTTTAATCAGAGAGAGATAGACGATATTTTAATAAAACGAGACGGCACACCCAATAAGGACAACTTGGGGGGCAACGCCATGATTGGTGCAAGTATTGCCTGCGCCAAACTGGCGGCCAGAATTTCCGGCCAAGAAACTTTTGAATATCTGCGAACTCTGGCGAACATTAAACCTTCCAAAGAGATTCCTTATTTGTATATGAATTTAATTAACGGCGGCAAGCATGCCAAAAATGATTTAGCTTTTCAGGAATATCACATCGTGCCGGAGACGGAAGACGCAGCGGAAGCCGTGAACATTGGGAAAAAAATACAGCACAGCCTAAAGGAGATTATTGCCGAAGAATTGGGCGAGAAATCTTTAGTCCTGGGCGACGAGGGCGGTTTCGCGCTCCAAACAAGCGATATCCGCAGGCCACTTATTTTTTTGAGCGAAGCGATAAAAAAGAATAATTTAAAAGACAAGGTTCGTCTGGCTCTGGATGTCGCCGCCTCTGCATTTTATCAGGATGGAAAATATAAAGTTGAAGGTCGGGAACTGGCCAAAGAAGAACTGATGGACATTTATGATTCTCTAATCTCGGAATTTAAATTGCTTTCCATTGAAGACCCGTTTGAGGAAGAAGATTTTGAAAGCTTCCAGCAACTTAGCGAGAGCCATCCGGAACTTCTGGTGGTCGGCGATGACTTAACCGTTACCAGTTTGTCGCGTTTGGAGAAGGCGATAGGGGATAAAAGTATAAACGCGATGATTATCAAGCCCAACCAAATCGGCACACTGATGGAGATGTTGCAAACCATGAAATTAGCCAGAGAAAAAAAGATAGAACTCATAGTGAGCCATAGAAGCGGGGAAACGGAAGACGATTTTATCGCCGACCTCTCTTATGCTTTCGGAGTCTTCGGTCTTAAGGCCGGTTCTCCCATAAAACCGGAAAGAATGGTAAAATACCAGAGGTTGATAGAAATAAGCAAACATAATTCATAATGACCGACCAAAAAGATTTTGTCAGATGGTATGAGGATGTAGGCATTGATGATGTTGGGATAGTCGGCGGAAAAAATGCCGCCCTGGGCGAAATGTACCGAAAGTTGACGTCCCAAGGCGTGAATATTCCCGACGGCTTTGCCCTGACCGCGGATGCTTATCGCTATTTTTTCGCGGAGACCGGCTTGAATAAAAAAATAGAAAATATTCTTTCGGATTTGGACACCAAAAATATCAAAAATCTGCAGAGGAGAGGCAAGGAAGTCCGAGCCGCGATTCTCCAAGAAGAATTTCCGCCGCTTTTGCGCGAAGCGATTATTTCCGCCTATGCGGAATTGGAGAAAAAATACAATCGCCCCAAGGTAGATGTGGCGGTGCGTTCTTCGGCTACGGCGGAGGACCTGCCCGGAGCCTCTTTTGCTGGCCAGCAGGAAACATATCTTAATGTGCGAGGCACAGAAGAGCTTTTACTCGCCGCCCGCAAGTGTATCGCTTCTCTTTTCACCGACCGGGCCATATCTTACCGAGTGGACAAGGGCTTTTCCCATACCGAGGCGGCTCTTTCCGTGGGCGTGGAGCTCATGGTTCGTTCCGACCAAGCTTCCTCTGGCGTGGCGTTTACCATAGACACGGAAACAGGTTTTGACCAAATTGTCATTATCAACAGCATTTATGGTTTAGGCGAATTTATTGTGCAGGGCATGGTGGTGCCGGATGAATTTGTGGTTTGGAAACCCGGCCTAGAGAAGGGACGGAATGCAATTATCGGCAAAAAATTGGGCAAGAAAAATATAAAATTAATTTATGCCAAAACCGGCACCAAGAAAGTGAATGTGGGGAAAGAAGACGCGCGTCGATTTTCGCTCTCGGATGAGGAGACGGTCAAACTCGCCAAGTGGTGTTTGCTGGTAGAAAAACATTTTTCGGAAAAGCGCAATCATTACCAACCGATGGATATAGAATGGGCCAAAGACGGGCGGACCGGCGAGCTCTTCATCGTCCAGGCCCGGCCGGAAACGGTGCAGTCCGGCCAGGATAAAAACATAATCAAAGAATACAAACTCCAAAAAATCGCCGAAGTTTTGAGCCGGGGCATTGCCGTCGGGTCAAAGATTGGCGCGGGTAAGGTTCGGGTTCTGCGCGACGCTAGGCATATCGGCGAATTCCAAAAAGGAGAAGTGCTGGTGACCGAGATTACCGACCCGGATTGGGAGCCGATTATGAAGATAGCCGCGGCCATCGTCACCGACAAAGGCGGTCGGACTTCCCACGCGGCCATCGTTTCCCGAGAATTGGGTATTCCCTGCATAGTTGGCGCGAGTGACGCCACTAAAGTTCTAAAAGACGGTATGGAGGTTACCGTGGATTGCGCGAGCGGAGAAGTTGGCAATATTTACCGCGGCCTCCTGCCCTTTGAAGTTCGGGAGCATAAGTTGGACCAGATACCCAAAATAAACACTAAGATTATGATGAATATCGGCTCTCCGGATGAGGCCTTCAAGAACCACAATCTGCCTGCGGAGGGTGTAGGCCTGGGGCGCTTGGAGTTCATTATCGCTTCGCGCATCCGGATTCATCCTAATGCGTTGATTGATTACCCCAAACTCTTAGCGGATAAAAAAAATAAAGCCAGCCGAGAACTTGTCCGGCAGATAGATGAGGCAACTTTTTCTTATCCGGACAAAAAGGAATTTTATGTCGCGGAACTGGCGAGGGGCATAGCCAAAATCGCGGCGGCTTTTTATCCCCATCCGGTAATTATCCGGTTTTCCGATTTTAAGACCAATGAATATAGCACTTTAATCGGAGGCAGTCTATATGAACCCAAAGAAGAAAATCCAATGCTGGGCTGGCGCGGCGCCTCCCGCTATTACGACCCAAAATTCAAAGAAGCTTTCGGCCTGGAATGCCGGGCGGTCAAGCGAGTCCGGGAAGATATGGGTTTAGACAACGTGGTGGTGATGATTCCGTTTTGCCGAACTCCCGAAGAAGGAAAGCAAGTGGTAGAAGTGATGAAAGAATTCAATCTCACCCGGACGGCGGACAATGGACTCAAAATTTACGTGATGTGTGAAATACCGTCCAATATTCTCTTGGCGGACGAATTTTTGGAAATTTTTGACGGCATGTCTATCGGCAGTAACGACCTGACCCAGCTCGCGCTTGGCCTGGACCGGGATTCCGGGATTGTCACCCACATAGCCAACGAAAATAACGAAGCGGTTAAAAAATTAATCCGGGAAATTATCGCCAAGTGCCGTGACAAAGGCAAATATGTGGGTATCTGCGGGCAGGCGCCTTCGGATTATCCAGAATTTGCCAAGTTCCTGATGCGAGAAGGCATTGAGAGTATTTCCCTTAACCCGGACACAGTTATTAAGACAATTCTTGCATTATCGAATTAAAAAGCTCCGTCGCTTATCTTCTAAGCGACAGAGCTCACAATAAATGACCATTCCTATTCTCTACGAAGATGACAATATTCTAGCGGTAGATAAGCCGTCGGGGGTTTTAGTGGACGTAATCGCGGCGAAATATCCCAAGTTTATCCTGGCGCATCGGCTGGATAAAGGAACCTCCGGGGTTTTGCTTTTAGCCAAGAATGAGAAAGCGCGTGAGTTTCTAAAAAATCAGTTCAAGAACCGCGAAGTAAAAAAATTTTATCATGCAATTGTGGTGGGTAATGTAAAAAAAGACCACGGCGTAATCAATAAGCCGATTGGCCGGAGTCCTAGAGATTTTCGCCGGCGCCTAGCCGGTCGCGGCGCGCGCGGCGAAATGCGCGAGGCGATTACGGAGTATAGAGTACTAAGGAGATTTAAGGCCGGGAAAAGGTCGGACCTTAAAAATTCAAAAAGGTCCGACCTTGAGGAGGCCTTTACCTATCTGGAAGTTTATCCAAAAACCGGCCGCACTCACCAGATCCGAGTGCATTTAAAGTTTTTTAATTATCCGGTGGTGGGGGATATATTATACAATCCGAAGGGGTTACCCCTACCCAACCTCCCCCTATGTAGGGGGAGGAGCGGAGGGGGTATTCCGCGCATGATGCTCCATGCCCTCTCCATAGAATTCAAGATTCCAAGTGGTAAAATGATTAAAGTGGAATCGCCCTTGCCGAAGGTGTTTAATGATTTATTAAGTGACAGGGTAGCTTAACATACGATATATCGTATGTTAGAAAACAATATCAGCCATGGCGCATATTGAAGAAAACCGAATATGTCAAAACTGTAAAAAAGATTTCGTAATTGAGCCGGAGGATTTTAATTTCTATGAGAAAATCAAAGTCCCGCCGCCCTCTTGGTGTCCGGAATGCCGGCTGATTCGGCGGCTTTCTTTCCAAAATACCTGGAATCTAAATTGGCGAAACTGCGACAAA
>MFVV01000016.1 GCA_001786225.1 Candidatus Nomurabacteria bacterium RIFCSPLOWO2_12_FULL_46_14
GGGAGGTTTGGGGTCGGGGTAGGGAGGCATAAAGAGAAAATCTTTGCCGTCGTAGGCGTAAGCGCCTTTCGGCCCATCAGTAATGACCACAATCTCCGGGCCCAATTCACGCATCTTGAGAAGCAGTTCTTTGACGCCCCCCGTCGGTTTATCGCGCCGCTCGCCGATGCTTTTTGTTCCTAAGATTCTCTCCGCTTCTTCCACATTACAGAAAAATATTTTCGCGCGCTTGTAAAATCGCGCCAGTTTTTCTTTGCCCATTTTAATTTCAAACTTGCCGGGCTGGAAGGCGAAATTTACCTCCGGATGCGCATCCAGGTAGTCCGCGATTTGGTAGTGAAAGGGAAAGGCGGTTTCGTTGACCGAGCTGAAATATATCCACCCCGGACTGCCGACTTCCGGCATCTCGTATTCATAATTCTGATGCTTGATCAAGATAGTGCGCTCCGCGCCGTACCAGAGCACATAGTGATAATTGGTTTTTTTGCCTTTATTTATTTTGACAAAGCGGGTGTCTACATTATTCCTTTTCAATTCCGCCAGGCAGTCCTCGCCGTCGCGGTCGTCGCCCAAGTTGGTGACTATGGCGGTCGGGAGCCCCAGCCGGGCCGCGGAAATAGAAGCGTTGGCGGCGTTGCCCACCGCCGGGACTACGAAGACATCCTCGTATTGCACCTTTTCCGCGAAGGGAATAGCTATTTTGTAGCCGTCCGTGTCTGGTTCCCCGATAATGTCGGCTTTTTTGAGTTTGATAAAGGCGTCAATAACCGTATCCCCAATTGACAGGAAATCTATTTTTTTCATGGTATGATTATAGCATATTATTTTAACAATAATTATGCCCCAAAAACCTATTTTGGTTTGGACAGCGATTGTTTTTTGCTCTATTTTTTTGTTGGGATTTGAGCCGGCCTCAGCGGAGGTGGTTATAAATGAAATTCAGCTGGCTCCCGCGGAAGCTAGATTCATCGAGCTTCACAACACCGGGCAGGCGGCAGTTAATCTGACCGACTGGTATATCCAGCGGAAAACGGCGACCGGAACGGAGTTTGGTTCTTCGGTCAGCAAGACTTATTTTGAAAGCAAAACCATTGCCCCGGGGGATTATTTTCTGATTTCCCGGAGCCCACTCCCGGACTCCGATATTGTTCTTGGCGATTTAACTTTAACCGAATCAAATACCATTCAGATAAAAAAATCAGCCCAAGAAGTGGTTTACAAAATCGGCTGGGGTGATTCCAGCGAGTGTGGCGGCGTCTGCGTCGCGAATCCCGGCGAAGGCCAAAGCATCGGCCGAAACGTGGATACTTCCTGGGCAATAATAATGACGCCCACCCCCGGAGCGGCCAATTCCGAGGAGGAGATTTCGGATTTCGGCGGCGGTGAGCCGAGCGCGCCTCCGGCCGGAGGTGATTCCACCCCGAGTCCGTCGGGCGGAAGCGCCAAGCTTGCGGAGACCTCTGTCATTAAAGCCAAAATTGCCGCTCCGAGCACAGCTTTTGCCGGGCTACCACTTAGCTTCAGAGTCAGCGCCACCTACGCCGGTGAGGAATTACCCTACGGCAAATATTTTATAAATTTCGGCGATGGCGATTCCAAAACAATCAACAATAACTCGGAACCGCGCCAATTTAGCCACACTTATTTCTACCCCGGCGACTATACCGCCAGCCTGGAATATTTTGGGAGTCCCTATCTGACTTCGCCGGACGCGGCGGAGAAAATTAAAATCAAAGTAGTCCAGGCGGTTGTCGCCATCGCCCTAGTGGGGGAGGCGGAGGATTTTTTCATAGAACTCCGGAACGACACCGCCTACGCTACGGACATCTCCGGCTGGGCGCTCCGGAGCGACCGCCAGACCTTTGTTATACCCAAAAACACTATTTTGGAACCGAAGGCCAAAATTATCCTTTCTCCCAAAATCACTAATTTTACTATAGAAGACCGGGATACCCTTAGGCTTGTAAATTCCATTGGGGAAGTAATGTCCACTTACACTCTTTCGCCGCCAGCTCCATCCGCCAAACTTGCCGCCAAACCTGTGACCCAAACTCCCAAGAGCCCGGCCACACCCGCGTCAAAGACAATCCTTGACACCTTTAACACGGGGGAGGATTTATCCGCTTTGGCCTTGGAAAGTTTTCCGGTGGCAGGCGGTAATAATTCTTACTTGCCGATTGTCGCTTTTGCCTTTATCCTTTCCGTGACCTCGGGCGGAGTTTATGTTTTCCGCAAAAAATTTACTCCCGCCAAAAAAATCACCCCCGGCGGAGACTTCAAAATTTTAGAAGAGTGATAGGATAAATCAAAGACCGACCTTGCTACATTACATCACCCTCTCCCCGCTAATCAGCCGGGCCAGAATCATAACAACGGCCACCACTAGGAGAATGTGGATAAAGCCGCTTAGGGTGTAGGCCGAGACGATGCCCAGGAGCCACAAGATTATTAAAAGTATTGCCAAATTTACCAGCATTTTTTTTGAAAAATTAACTGTTAAAGGATACTGACGAACCAGCCGAAAAAACTGAATTTGTTCTGCTCCGCCAGAATAAAATTTTCGACCCTATTTTGCGCTTGTTCCATAGCCTCTATGTTTTGGTGGAGGATAGCCACGGAGGCGTATTGGTCTATATCCGCTTTTAATTTCTTCAATTCCCGAAGCTGGTCTTTTATTTGCACCAACTGGAAGCGGAGAACACCGACGTCATTGCTCGCGCCGACCAAGACGGATTCCACCTTGGCTTTTTTCTCAATATTGGCGATTGTCCGCTCAATGATTTCCCAAGAGCGCTGGAATTTATCCGCCGCCTCCCTCACCTTCTCTATTGTTGCCGTTGTGTCCATCTCCGCTTCTTTGGAATTATCTCGGGCGCGGAGAAGCAGATTTTCCATTTCTGCGTAGGAAATTTTGTTTTTCAGGGAATAATAGCGGTATATGCTGTCCGTGGCCGCTTCTTCGCTTAAGAGCGCTTGCCCTTTTTCGCTCTTATCGCTCTCCGCATCCGCCAGCATAATGGAGATGCCCAGAAACAGCGTTGCGAAAAACAGGATTCCCAGAATCATTTCCGCTCCGTATGCTTTTGTTTGTTTTCCGAAATACATTTTCTTTTTCTAAAATTTAATCTTATCTTAATATAATACTCCCTCCATATTTAATGTCAATTTAATTAAGGGGAGAAAGATGTTGATTGTGTGGATAACTTAATATCTGTTTAATCTTTTTAAAAGATTGCAAATTTAAGCCTTTTATGCTATAAAGACCCTATATGGCAATTTTAATTATTGAAGATGAAATAAAGATTGTAGACATATTAAAACGGGCACTCAAGGGCAAGGGCTACTCCGTGGACGCGGCTTACGACGGCGCGGAGGGATTGGGCAAAGCTCTCAAAAATAAATATGAACTGATTATTCTGGACATTATGCTTCCCAAAAAGGGAGGTTTTGCCGTTTGTAAAGAAGTGCGCCGCCATGGCATCCAGACGCCGATTATTATGCTGACCGCGAGGGGGCTGGAGGAAGAAAGAGTCAAGGGGCTGGACGCCGGCGCGGATGATTACATCGTCAAACCCTTCGGCTTGAACGAGCTTTTTGCCCGCATCCGTTCCGTTCTGCGTCGGCCGAAAACGGTGGAAAGTGATGTCTGGAAGGCGGGCGACCTAGTCCTGGACACCAAATCGCGCGAAGTGACCAAAGCCGGCCGGATTCTTAATTTAACTCCAAAAGAATATATGCTTCTCCACGCCCTAATCTCCCGCAAGGGCGAGGCTCTAAGCCGGCGGGAATTGATAGACATCGCCTGGGGGCCGGATTTTAAGGAAGGCAATAACGAGCTCAACGTGCATATGCGCTATCTCCGCAAGAAAATCGGCGATGGCGGCGCCAAACCTCTGATTCACACCCTGCGCGGCATGGGCTTTACCCTGAAGGAATAAATGTCTAAGCTTTCTGTTGGAATTGTAGGGTTGCCTAATGTCGGCAAGAGTACGCTATTTAACGCGCTGACTAAGCAGGCAGTACCGGCGGAGAATTATCCTTTTTGCACCATTGACCCATCCGTGGGCATTGTGCCCGTTCCAGATGACAGGCTGGAAAAACTCTCTGTGATGTCAAAGTCAAAAAAGACGATACCTGCTGTGGTTGAATTTGTGGATATCGCCGGTTTGGTCCAAGGGGCATCCGAAGGCGCTGGGCTCGGCAATAAATTCCTCTCTCATATCCGCGAAGTTGATGCAATCATAGAAGTGGTGCGGGTTTTTGAAGACCCAAATACAATTCATGTACACAATAAAATTGACCCCCTTTTTGACATTGAAGTAATAAATTTTGAATTGGAGCAGGCGGGTATAAGGAAACCGACTCTTTACGTGTTGAATATTTCCGAAGCTTTTCCCAAGGTCCGACCTTGGGAATTGGAGTCTAAGGTCGGACCTTTCCCGAGCCCGCATATCGAGGTAGACCCTATTTTCGGCACGGGGCTGGATAACTTGATTAAGGCGAGCTATGACCTACTGGGTCTGATTACTTTTTTTACCACTGGAGAAGATGAATCAAGAGCCTGGACCACTCGCCGAGGTTCCACCGCGCCTATGGCTGGGCGGGCAATCCATAATGATTTCAAGGAAAAGTTTATCCGCGCCGAAGTAATCAATTGGAAAGATTTATTAGACTCGGGTTCTTATGCCGTCGCTCGTTCTAAGGGCTTGGTGCGAACAGAAGGCAAAGAATATGTGGTGGCAGACGGAGATGTGATAGAATTTTTGATCTAAAGTAGCGGGGCAATGGAGTTTCTGTTATAATACCTCCATTATGGATACATCAACAAATATTATGAGGCCAAAATTAAGCGCTCGGTTCTTTTTCTTGTCTTTGGGGGTTTTGGTATCTCTTATCACTTCGGTGGTGTCATTTTTGAATCTTGTTTTTGAAACCTTAAATCGGCGTTTTCCTGATGTTTTGAACGCGAATTATATGTATGGCTATTCCACTTACCAATACGAAGGTATTCGCACCGCGCTTTCCATACTCATTATATTTTTTCCGGTATATCTTCTGGTTTCCTACTTCTGGAAAAAATACGCGGAAAAAGAAATGGGCCGGATAGACGAGATAATCCGCAAATGGGTTATTTATATAATTTTATTCTTGTCTTCGCTCGTAGTGGTGATAGACCTGGTGGCCCTGGTGCGGTATTTTGTCTCCGGAGAAATAACTACCAGATTTATTTTAAAAGTAGTCGCCGTGCTCCTCAGCCTCTTTTTGGTGGGCGCTTATTATATCTACCGCTTGCGCGCTCCGCGCGACACAACCGGGAGGCCCGGCATGATTTTCGGCGGACTGGGAATTGTCTTGGTGGTGGCCACCATAATTTGGAGCTTCGCCATTATGGGTAGTCCGGGTAAGCAGAGAATGCTCCGATTTGACGACAGAAGGGTAAGCGATTTGCAGAATATCCAGTACCAAGTTATCAATTACTGGCAACAGAAAGAAAAACTACCGACTACCCTGGAAGAACTGGCAAACCCTCTCTCTGGCTGGGCCCTGCCTGTGCCGCCCCAATTTGAGAAAGGGGAGACTTACGAATACCGAGTTTTGGCGCCGACGACTTTTGAGCTTTGCGCGACTTTCGCCTTGCCAATGCCAAAGGGCTGGCAGGAATACGGCAAGGGGGGTATCATCCGGCCAATGCCTATGCTGGACTATGGTTATGGCGGGGACGCGTCCTACCCTTACCCCGGGGGTATGAACGAATCCTGGGACCATGAAGCTGGCCGGACTTGTTTTGAGCGGACGATAGATAAAGATTTGTTTCCGCCGTATCCCAAACCAACTAGATGAAGAATTACGACCACCGCAAAATTGAATCCAAGTGGCAAAGAGAATGGGAAAATAAAAAAATCTATCAGGCCAAAGACTTTTCTAAAAAGCCCAAGTTTTTCTCCTTGATTGAATTTCCATATCCTTCGGGTGATGGACTGCATGTGGGGCATCCGCGGCCTTATATTGGCATGGATGTTATCTCTCGCAAGAGAAGAATGGAAGGCTATAATGTGCTTTATCCCATTGGTTGGGACGCCTTTGGACTGCCGACAGAAAATTACGCCATCAAGACAGGCCTTGACCCGCGAGTAGTAACCAAGAAAAATAGCGATACCTTCAGGAGGCAGATAAAATCTCTCGGCATATCTTTTGATTGGTCGCGAGAGATAAATACGACCGACCCTAAGTACTACAAATGGACCCAGTGGATATTCTTGCAGTTTTTTAAAAAGGGTTTGGCATATAAAAAGAAGATGGAAATAAATTGGTGCCCTTCATGCAAGATTGGGTTGGCCAATGAAGAAGTCATCGCTGGAGCTTGTGAGCGATGCGGGACAGCGGTAGAGAAAAGAGAAAAAGAGCAATGGATGCTCGCCATAACCAAATACGCGGACAGATTGGATAAAGATTTAGATACGGTGGACTATCTGCCGCAAATTAAACTCGCCCAAAGAAACTGGATAGGCCGGAGCGAAGGCGCAGAGATAGAATTTAAGATAAAGAACCTGGCTCCGGACCTACCCCCAACCCCTTCCCAAGGAAGGGGAGCATTGCCAGGTTATATCACTACCAATGCTAAAGAATATAAGGAACTTTATGAAAAGGCATTAGAAATGAGAAAGAATTCCACGCAAGCCGAAAAAATATTGTGGGAAGCGCTCAAAGCGAATAAGAAAAAATATCATTTTAGAAGACAGCATATAATTGATCATTTCATTGTGGATTTTCTTTGTCTGTCAAAGAATTTAATTATCGAAATTGAGGGGGATGTCCATGATTATCAGAAAGAAAGAGATGCCGAAAGAACCAATCGACTAGAAGCACTCGGTTACACTGTTCTAGAATTTAGAAATGAAGAAGTTTTAGAAAACTTAGGAGATGTAATTAAAAAGATAAGTAAAAAATTAGAGACTCTCCCAGATTACCCCCTCTCCTCGGGAGAGGGTTGGGGAGAGGTTGGATTGAATTCGGTTAAAGTCTTCACTACTAGACCCGATACAATTTTCGGAGCAACTTATTTGGTTCTAGCTCCTGAGCATGAGCTGATATCAAAACTAAAATCCACTATTTCAAATTGGGATGAAGTACTACGATATATCCTAGTAAATAAAAAGAGGACAGATTTGGAAAGAACAGCGGAAAACAAGGAGAAAACGGGGGTGGAATTAAAAGGAGTAAAAGAAATTAACCCCGCTACCAAAAAAG
>MFVV01000017.1 GCA_001786225.1 Candidatus Nomurabacteria bacterium RIFCSPLOWO2_12_FULL_46_14
AATATAATACCATTTTAAGCTCTATTTGCAAAGTCGATAGTAAAATCACCCTTCTTTGAGTTTTGCACACTTTTATTATTTTAATATTATTTTAATGTTATAATAGATAAAGAAGGGGTCGATTTTATAAGCTTTAACTTTTAAAACTCATGAATACAACAGTTGGCGTTTTTTCTACCCATCAAGAGGCGGAAGACGCGATTAATGAACTACGCGCTTTCGGCGTGCCGGAGAGCAATCTGTCCTATCTCTATGTGGATGTGGATGGCCGGATACGCGACGATATCGGTGGCAAAAAGGTCGGTTCTGGCGCGGCGACGGGCGCGACCACCGGTGCGGTTATCGGTGCTATTGCGGGCCTGGCGGTGGCTAATGGCGTTCTGCCGGGTTTGGGTACGTTCTTTGTAGCGGGACCCCTGGCCGCCGCCTTGGGACTCACCGGCGCGGTAGCCACTACGGCTGCGGGCGCCGCGACGGGCCTTGCCGCCGGAGGGATAATCGGAGCGTTAAGCAAGATTGGCATAGACAGCACCGACGCGGCGCTTTACCAGAGTTTAGTGGAGCGTGGCGATGTGTTCGTGGTTGCCAAAACCGAAGATTTGGTTACTAAAGACGTATTCATAAAAGGAGGCGCGAAAGAAGTCCGGGAGTATACCGGCGTCTAACATTATCTCGCTTAATTTATGAATACCCAAAAAGAATAAAAGCCCCGGAACCTGGCCGAGGGCTTTTATGTTTTTGAAAAAAATAGCAAAAGATGGTAAATTGAGGGCAAGGAGGGTTCGCCTAATTATTTAAAACAATCTTGAGCGGAGGCGTGGCTGAGTGGTTGAAGGCACCGGTTTCGAAAACCGGCATATCCGCAAGGGTATCGTGAGTTCAAATCTCACCGCCTCCGCCCAGGATTGTTGAACCAAATATTACTGCCCGCAAAGGCTTGCATTTATACCAGGAAGAGCTTGCCGAGTAGGATGATGAGAATAGCGCCGCCTAGCAAGCTCAATACCACCGGCAAGTTGCCGGCAGAAGAATTGCCGTCGGAAGGCAGGGAATCTATCACCTCCGCGGTCAAGACCGCGGCTGTTATTTCTGTGGGAATCTCTGGAAGAATTTCCACAGGATTATCCTGTGTAATTTGGGCAGGAGAAATCACAGGCGTTGCCTGTGTATTTTTAACCTCTGTGGATTGAATAGTTTCCGGAAGAGCAGGTCTTGTGGCTGGCCGCAGAATTTCATTCCAGGATTTGCCGAGTACCGCCGGGATGGCATAACTCGTAGCCCAGACGCGGTTCTCCAGAGTTGCGGAGACGGGAAGCATACCTCCATCTACCGCTTGTTCCAGGCTCAAGTAGTCTGACGGCGAGTAGCCGTATTTTACCCAGGACGCATCCACGGAGTGCATGGCCTGCGCCGCCCAGCTGGTGGAGTAAACAGAATCCCAGCCGCCGGTTGCTCCCTGATTATTAAACATATAGCTCATTGCCTGCGTCAGGGAATCATAGACGCCATTATTATTGTCTTGAAAGGGTCGAAGCGCCTGAATGGCTGCGGCGGTCATATCCACGCTTTCTTCCCAAGACCCATTTTTCCGCTGTTTGGAAATTATAAAAGCCAAATCTTTTTTTATCATATCGTTTTTCATGGTGAAGCCCGCTTTTTGTAGGGGAAGTAGCGCGAAGATGTCGTCGTTGACTAATTCTGGATTGCCGAATTGGTTGCCGTCCCAGCTCCGAAGAATCGCCTCTATGTAATTGACGCCATGCCAGTCGTAAGGATTCAAGCCGAGCGCCAAGAGAGCCATGGCTCGCCGTTCGTTATCGGTCAAGAGAGGACTTATTTGATTATGAGAACTAAAATAAGAAGTTATTTTTTCTACGGGTTCACCGGCTACATTCGCCGCGCCGAAAGCGATGGCCGCCCAGTCGGTGTAAAGACCTTCTCCGCCGAAGGAACCATCGGGGCCCTGCACGCTTTTTAGGTAATTGAGTGCTTTTTCAATGTCAAAAGGCGGAGGCAGAATAGGGCCGGCGTTGCCCGCGGGCGCGCCCGCGGCGGCTGGAATTGCCGGGTCTATGAAAGTAAGCAAAATTGAGTCGGCGGGCAGGAGTTCGTATTGATTCAAGGCCACCATTGCCTCGATGGAATTGAGCGACCAGCTCCAATAGTGGTATACATCATTGCCGTCCGCATCTTGACTGGTAAAGCCGGCTATGCCCCCAAGAGAGTTCAAAAAGGCGCTAGGCGCCCAGGTCCAGTCCCAATCGCTTGCTAAGCCCGACTGAAGTATAGCGCAATAAGGGGTAATCATAAGCGTTCCCGCGTTGTCGCTGTCGCAGGGAGCCACAGTGATGTCTTGGTCGTAGAGGGTGCTGTCATTAGTTGCCACCTTCAAATGAATGGCGGTATCCGCTAGAGCGTGAGGAGTTCCTAGATTGCCGAAAATTAATGCGGATAAAATTATAAAGCCGGCGAAAAATAATTTTCTTTTCATATTATTTTTTTTATTTTAATTTCCACTCAATGACGTCGCCGTCTTTGAGCTTTTGGGTGGAGACTCCGACTGAAGCCTCCTCTCCGTTAATGTAATAAAACAAATATTTGCCGCCACTCCCATGCAAATTTTCAATCTCCGTCACCAAAAATCCCAGACCGGGATAATTTTTACCGGTGAAAGATAAACTGCCAACGTCTCGGGCGAGCGACATAGCTTCATATAAAGTCGCGCCGGCCGGGAAGGAGAGGTTGATGGCCGAGCCACCGGCGGAGAGGGTGGCGGATTCCAATTCGGAAGAAAATATCTTCTCTCGAAGCTCCTTAACCCCATTTCTTTGGGACGGCACGGATGACAGTGCATTAGGCACTATCATCCCCGTCGCTTCTAGAGAAATATTTTCTTCCGAATTCCCAAAAAGTATTGTAAAAATTAAAAAAGCAACTGCGACCAGGAAAATAAAAATAAGATTTTTTGAGTATTTTTTCATAGAAAATAAAAATACCTTCCCGGGCAGGAAGATATCATCAAAGAATGTCTCTATGAAAAAGTCTTCTGCTCGGAAGCTCTGTCATAAGACGACCGGACTTGTCCCCGAATAAAACTTACAGGGCATTACCGTTGCGGCACAGTAGAGGAATCGCACCTCACTTCCTACATTATGACATTGATTAGATTATAACTTATTCTATTTTGTATGCAAGTATAAATAAATATCCTCCAAGGCACGCACGGCATCGCCGGCGGCGATATTGTTTTGGTGATATAGAACATTTGTGCAATCTCCGGCAGCCCAAATGCCCGGCGTTTCCGTCTTTTGCGTCCAGGCATCTATCTTTATCCTGCCGTATTCGTCCAACGGTACCGTGTTTTTGGCAAAGTCGGTGTTGGGTATCTGACCCACCTCCACGAAAATCCCGGCAACTTTTAGCTCCTTGACTTCACTCGTGCTTTTATCCCCGCCTGCATCGCGTTGCGTTGCATTGCGGGCAGGTTTATACCGAAGGCCTTCAACAAACTTGTCGCCCACCACCTCCAGAATATCCACGTTTTTAATTGCCGTCATTTTAGGATTTTTCAGGACTTTTTCCACCGTAATCTCATCCGCGCGGAAAGTATCGCTCCGATTGACCAAGGTTACCGACTTGGCATAGGCCAGGAGCTGGGCGGCGGTTTCAAAACCGGCGTTGCCGCCGCCGATGACCGCTACATCCATATCGGCGAAGAGTGGTCCGTCACAGGAGGCGCAGTAGGTGAGCCCCTTATGCTCTAGTCTGTCCGCGTTCTTAACTTCGAGCTTGCGGCGAGCGCTACCGCTTGCGATGAGAACAGTCCGGGTGAAGAATTTCTCCCCAGACTCCAGAGTAATTTCGAAATTATCATCCTCTTTACGGAGCGAAGTTGCTTTGCCGCCTTCTCTGACTTCCAGACTCTCGCCCGTGTTTTCTAGAATATGTTTTTTGAAATTATCCGCTAGCTCCGTCCCGCTTAGAGCGGGAGTGCCTATCCAGTTGTAAATCTGCTCCGAAACCACGGATTGCCCACCCCACTCTGCCACTAGGAGCAGGGTCTTCAATCTTTTCCGGGCGGCGTAAACGGCGGCTGCGGCGCCAGCCGGCCCGCCACCTATAATTATCAAATCGTAAGTCATAAAATTTATTATAACATGAAAAATATCTCTTACTTGGCGCAAATTTTTGATAGGCAATCTATCTCCGCAAGCTTGCGGAGCGAACTTCTCGCGCCGTCGCGCTACGAAAGGCCTCTCAAAAATTGCGCCCGCGACGAGCTATTTTATTTCTTTCTTCTCAAGAATGCCGGCACGGCACTCCAGTCTTCGTTATCATCTTCAATTATTACTTCCGCCGCGGGCTCCGGCTTTTTGCCGCCGTTGGAATTTTGGATGGCGCCCTGAACCTCTTTTTTGATACTGGCCGGACTCATATCCTTCAAAAGTATCTCCGCGCTTTTTGGCACATTGGAGAAAAGGCTTTTGCGTGGCAGGTCGTTGGGGAAGCTGGTGGCGATAACCGTGACCTTGAATTCTCCTTTTTTCAGTTTGTCGTCCAGAATAGTACCGAAGATTACCTTGGCGTCTTTATCAATGGATTCGGTGATAATCTTGGCCGCCTCCTGGATTTCGTGCATGGTAATGTCGTTGCCTCCGGAGATGGCGAAGAGCACTCCCTTGGCGCCGTTGATGGATACTTCCAAGAGAGGGGAATTAATAGCCTGGAGAGCCGCTTTCTCGGCTCGCTTTTCGCCGGAGGAAAGCCCGATGCCCATAAGAGCCGAACCAGCATCTTGCATAATGGCTCGGATGTCGGCGAAATCCACATTGATGATGCCCGGAATGGTAATCAGGTCGGAAATGCCTTCCACTGCTTGCCGCAGTACATCGTCGGCCGAGGCGAACGCGTCCCGGAAGTTGGTGTTTTTGTCGGCCAGCTGGATTAATTTGTCGTTGGGGATAATGATTAAGGCGTCCACTTCTTTGGCCAGGTCTTCAATGCCTTTTTCCGCAATTTTCATCCGATGATTGCCTTCAAAAAAGAAAGGCTTGGTGACCACACCCACCGTCAAGATGCCTTGCTCCTTGGCCGCGCGCGCCAGGATGGGGGAAGCGCCGGTGCCGGTGCCACCGCCCATGCCGCAGGTGATGAAAATCATATCCGCGCCCTTGATGACATCCTGAATTTCAGATTTGGTTTCTTCCGCGGCTTTCTTGCCGATTTCCGGATTCATACCGGCACCTAGGCCCTTTGTCAGATTTTTGCCGATGTGTATTTTTTTGTCCGCGAGCGATGTGTGCAGGTCTTGAGTGTCGGTGTTCATAGAGATGAAGGTCACCCCGCGCACCTTGGAGTTAATCATGTGGTTGATGGCGTTGCCGCCGGAGCCGCCGACGCCTATGACTATGATACGGGCAAAACTCTCTATCTTCGGATTCACTTTTGGCATGGTTTTAAAAAGTTAGACTAAATTGTTTAATAGAGTCCATCATAGCAGAAATTACCAAAAAGCAAAGGGAGGGGCAGGCTCTAGGCTCTAGGCTCTAGGCCTATTCTAGGGCATCATTTGTTTTAAGCTTGATTTTATTATGTTTTTCAGGTTTTTTATCAAACCGCCCCAGGGTTTGCCGTAAGAATGGCTCTCTTCCTCTTTGCCGGCGAGAAGTCCCAAGGCGGTAAACCAGACAGAGTCGCGAAGTTTGGTTTTGACATTGCCGAACATCTCGCTTTTAGCCAATTGGACCGGCAGGTTGAGGGCTTCCTTGCTTAGTTCTAAAATGCCCGGCAAACTGCTTCCGCCGCCGGAGAGAACGATGCCCGCGGGCAGAAGTTCACTCCGTTTTATTTTCTTGAAATGATTGTTTATCAGTTCAAAAATATCCTGGAGTCGGGCGCCGACTATTTCTTCCAATTTTTTCCCCGACTTGGCGTCCGGATATTCTTCTTTGTTTTGCAGTTTTAAATTTTCCGCCCTCTCTAGCGGGATGCGGAGGCCTAGAGCAATGTCGTTGGTGATATCCGCGCCGCCCAGGCCGAAAGTGTGGAGGGAGATGAGCGTGCTGTTTTCGTAAACCGCGAGCGAAGTTGTTTCCGCGCCTATGTCCACCAAGGCGCCGCCCACGATTTTTTGTTTGGGAGAGAGAACGATTCGGGCGGCGGCAATGGGGGCCGCGGTTATGTCTATTACTTCCACCCCCGTGAGCGCTAGGCTCTCCAGGAGGTCGTCCAGGTGCGCGGCGGAGCAGGTAACGAAAATTGCTTTTATTTCCAGCTTGATTCCATGCATGGAGAGGGGCCGGCCCAGCACTTCTTTGCCGTCCAAGCGGTAAGAAACGGGGAAGCTCTGAATGATTTTTTTATTTTCCAGATTTAGGTTGGCTTCAGCGTCTTCCATGGCCTTCTCCAGGTCTAAGGCGGTAACTTCGCCGTCGGCTTTGGAGATTATGCTCGTGCCGGTGGCAACATCCCCGCGCAGGGTTACTCCACCCACCGCCACGAACGCCCTTTTGATTTTGAGGCCGGAAGATTTCTCCGCCAAACTGACCGCTTGTTTGATGGACAAAACGGTTTCTTCGCCATGGACGATGTAGCCATGACGCATGCCTTTAGTTTCGCTTTCTCCGACTCCGATTATTTTCGGATATTTTTCTCCTTTGAGAAATTCGCCCACCACTACTCGAGTGGCGGAGGTGCCCACGTCTATGCCGATGGAAATATTTCTGATCATATTTGGTTTCTGCTTCTTCCATTTTACTACTATGACGCATGCCTTTCAAATGGAACATTCCGTGGATAACTAAAAATCCCATAAACTCCTCGAAAGTTTTGTCCCAGTTTTTTGCCTCTTTCTTGATTACTGGTTTGCACAGGATTATTTCTCCATGGTCGGAATCAAGAGGGAAGGCGAGCACATTGGCGGCCTTGTCTTTCTTTCTGTATTTTTTGTTTATTTGCCGGGATTTGCGCTCGCTGACGAAAGCGATAGACAAGGAATATTTTTTCCCCAAAATATCGTTTTTGATTCGTTCATACATGCCCTTATTTGATTTTGCCGAGTTTGCGGAGTTTTTCTATTTCCACTCGCCGGCGGATGCGCTTTAAGGCGCTTTTCTTGATTTTCAGCTTGGACGCCTTTCTTTCGCTGTAGCGACTGCCTTTGACTTTTTGGATGATACTGGATTCCTGCATCCGTCGCGAAAAACGGCGTAGGACGCTCTGGTTGTTTTCGTTGGGATTTTTCCGGACTTCAATGATTGTCTTGCCCATTGTTCTAATAGCCTAGCATAAAAAAGCAATATAGCAAGAAAAGCTTTAAGTGGTGGACTTTTTCGTAAGAAAAAGCTAATATTTGAATTATGAACGTGGCGGACAGCTATATAACCGAAGAGAAGAAACAGTCTCTAGAAGAAGAACTGGCTCTTCTTGCCGGTGCCAAAAGGAAAGAAATTCTGGAGAATTTGGAATATGCCAAATCTCTCGGCGATTTGTCGGAAAACGCCGAGTACCACCAAACCCGCGAAGACCAAGGCAAGCTCGAGGCCCGCATCGCCAAAATTGAGAGCATTCTGCGGAATTCCCAAGTTGTTTCTGGCGGGGGCGGGGAGGTAATAGACATCGGTTCCAAAGTCGTAGTCCAAAAATCCGCCGGCCCGGAGAGAGAAGAGCGAACCTACATTATCGTGGGCGCGGAAGAAGCGGACATGCGGGAGGGCAAGATTTCCAACCGTTCGCCATTCGGCCAGGCCATTATGGGCAAGAAGAAAGGAGACACGGTTTCCTTTGACGCTCCGGGCGGAATGGTCAATTACAAAATCATAAAAGTTTCTTAAATGTCTTCAATTGATGAGATTCGCAATACTCGGATAAAAAAGCTTGAACTTCTCCGCCAGGCGGACATCAATCCGTATCCCGCGGATTCCAAAAAAGAACTTAGTCTTCAAGAGGCGCTTGGCCGTTTCGCGGAGCTCCAGGGGAAAAAAGAATCCAAGTGGGTCGCTGGCCGGATAATGTCCATCCGCGGGCAGGGCAAAATAATTTTCATCACTCTTTACGACGGCACGGCGAGCTTCCAAGGTCTGCTGAAGGAAGATGTTTTGGGAAAGGAGATGTTTGGCTTGTTCAATGACGTCATAGACATAGGCGACTTCGTGGAATTGCGCGGCATCTTTTTTGAAACGGAACGGGGAGAGAAAACCATTGAGGCGGCGGACTGGCGAATCTTAACCAAAAGCCTCCGGCCCCTGCCGGAGAAATGGCACGGGCTCCACGACCCGGAAGAAAGATTGCGCAAAAGATATTTGGATATCTTAATGAATCCTGAAATAAAGGAGCTCTTTGAAAAGAAGGCGAAATTTTGGGATGCCACACGGAATTTTTTGAAAAAGGAAAATTTTCTAGAAGTTGAAACTCCAACGATTGAAATCACGACTGGCGGAGCGGAAGCTAGACCATTTAAAACCTATCACAATGATTTTGATTTGGATGTATATATGAGAATTTCCATCGGTGAACTTTGGCAAAAGAGATTGATGGCCGCCGGATTTCCAAGAACTTTTGAAATAGGCCGGGCTTATAGGAATGAGGGTTCTAGTTTAGAACATACCCAAGAGTTTACCAATATGGAATTTTACGCCGCTTATATGAATCTTCCAGAAGGGAAAAAACTTGTTCGGGATATGTATATTCAGATAGCTAATGAGGTTTTTGGAAAAACTGAGTTTGAAACCCGGGGGCATAAATTTGATTTGGCGAATAATTGGCCGGACATAGATTATTGTGGGGAAGTCAAGAAACAAACAGGTGTAGATGTCTTGGAAGACGAAGAGGAAAAAATGGAAAAAACACTGCAAAAATTAGGCGTAGAGTTTCAGGGTAAAAATCGTGAAAGAATGACTGATGCTCTCTGGAAATATTGCCGAAAAAATATTTCCGGTCCGGCCTTTCTGGTCAATCATCCGAAGCTGGTGGCGCCGCTTTCCAAAGAACATCTAGATGATGATCGGAAAACAGAAATGTTTCAGATAATAATTGCCGGCAGTGAAATTGGCCGGGCGCACGCCGAACTCAACGACCCGCTGGACCAGAAGAAGAGATTTGATGAACAGAGCAAGCTACTGGAAGGGGGAGACGAAGAGGCTATGATGCCGGATGATGAATTCGTGGAAATGCTGGAATATGGCATGCCGCCCAATTTCGGCTTCGGTTTCGGAGAAAGATTTTTCTCTTTTCTGGTAGACAAACCATTGCGTGAGACGCAACTTTTCCCGCTGATGAAGCCGAAAGGGGAATAAAAATATTGTTTTGCTTTATACAAGTTTTTTGCAAAATACTAGAATAGATTCGGCGCGGGGCGTGAGCTTGTGGCAGACGCTGGTGCCATCACTGCGCTTCATTACTAGTCCGGCAATGGCCATTTTACGCACGTGGTCCGAAGTGTTTTCGTAGCCTATATGTAATTTTTGGGATATGTCGTCTATGGAAAGTTCCGGTTCTTTGTTAAGAAGGTCAAGAATCTGGAGTCGCCGATGGTTGGCAAAACCTTTGATAATGCGTTCAAGTTTCAGATAATTGTTGGTCATTAAAACATTATACACTTTTTACTTTCCTTTAGTCTAGTTTTTTGCAAAAGACTTGAATAGATTAATAATAAACAATGCCCCGAGCGTAAAGCAAGCGGGCGTCTTTGATTTTCTACAGCTCCTGCTCCCGAGATACCGGAGCAGGAGTTCATTGTTTGATCATTCTGAGGGCCTGCCGGAGCTGTTTCCAGCCCGGCTTACAGCATGCCCAGACGACGCTGCCGTCGTCGTCCAGAACAAGCAACAGGGGAAGGCCAAATCTCTCACTTACTAGATGGCCTTCGGCTCCCGTCCGGAGTTTTTTAGCCCACTCCGAGCCCTCTCGAGCCTGAGGCAGACTTGAGAGGAGGCCATGTTCGTAAAAAAATCTTAACACGCGGATGGTATTACGTTCCTCTGTTTTTTTCTCTATTCTACTCCTCACTATGGCGAGCCGCATGTGGTCTCCTTCAGTATAGCACTTTTGGGCTGAAAAGTCAAGATTTTTTAATAAAATACTATCTCGGTAGTTATCCACAGTTTTGGTTTGGCGGTTTTAAGGGCAATGGTTTACAATGTATATGAAGTGGGAAAAAGTGGGAAATCGGGGGATAATTAAATTTGTTTAGAAAATTA
>MFVV01000018.1 GCA_001786225.1 Candidatus Nomurabacteria bacterium RIFCSPLOWO2_12_FULL_46_14
TAGGTTAAAAGAGCTTTTTTAACTACTCTGAGCACACTTTCGAATTCACTTTTTATTTGATCCTCTCTACAAAATGAATGTCCATCGTCCTGACAAAAGCACCTAAGTCTTGTTAGTCCACTTAGTTCTCCTGGTCTCTCGTCTCTGTATAAATTTGCGAAGTCAGAATATCGAATTGGTAAATCTCTGTAACTTCTGGGTCTAGAGGCATATATTTGAGTATGTTGAGGGCAGTTCATTGGTTTTAGGAAAAAATCTTCCTCGCTGTATTGCGAATGTACCGTAAGCATGTCTTCTTTATATTTGTCATAATGTCCAGAAATTTTAAATAATTCTGCTTTATTAAAGTTTGGGGTATGTACCTCTCCATATCCTATTTCCTTATTGAGTTCTCTTGAGAAAGAAATTATAGAGTTACGGACAATGGCTCCCTTGGGAGTATATAATGGCATACCACTTCCAACTAAATCTGAAAAAACTAAAAGATCTTGTTCTCTCGCTATCTTTCTATGATCTCTTTTTATAGCCTCTTCTCGCTGTTCTAGATGTGCGTTAAGTTCTGCCTTGGTCTCAAATGCCAGGCCATAAATACGAGTCAGCATTTTATTTTTCTCGTCGCCGCGCCAGTAGGCGCCGGCGACGCGGTCCAGCTTGAAGGCATCCGGTTTTATATCTTTACTCGGATTCTCCACATGGCCACCGCGGCAGAGGTCCACGAAATCCCCTGATTTATAAAAAGTAATTTTCTCGCCCTTCCCGGCTATTTCTTCTATCAGTTCTAATTTGTAGGGATTATCTTTATTATGTTCTTTCGCTTCAGCTTCTGTTTTTTCTTCACCCTTAAATTCTGTCCAGCTTTTCAGAATCTCCTTCATTTTCTTCTCTATTTTTGGCAGGTCCTTGTCGGAGATAGGAGAAGAAAATTCAAAATCATAGTAAAAGCCGTTATCTATCGCCGGGCCGATGGTCCGCAGGGTGTCGGGCCAAATTTCCATCACCGCCGCAGCTAAAAGATGCGCCAGGGAATGCCTTTGGGAGTCCAGTTTATTTTGCTCGCTCATACAAAACAATAATATCATACTTTTATTTGCTTTTCATCCTGGCTTCGCAAACTCAGGTTTTTTCTCACTCCTCGCGCATTTACCGCCAAGGCGCTCGAAAAAACCTGAGTTCGGCTCCGCTTTGCTTTTAGTTTTTTTTATGCTAGGATAAAAAACAATATGGTAGTCCGAATGAGACATACAAAATCGCATACCAAGAATCGGCGGAGCCACCACGCCCTCTCGGCCGTCAATTTTATGAAATGCGAAAACTGCCAAACGCCAAAACCGCGCCACACCGTCTGCCCGTCCTGTGGCTTTTATCGGGGGAAGAAGGTCTTGGATATGGTGAAAAAGACGGAAAAAAGACAGAAGAAGGCAAAAGCGCGAGAGGCGACACAGAAGTAGTTATAAAGTATAAAGTTATAAAGTTTGTAAAGTTTTGAGAAATTTCTTTTAACTTTATAAACTTGATGACTTTCGACTAATCCATGGCTAACCGACATCTTTCCAGGTCAATAGTTCTGCAAACTCTTTTTGAATTGGATTTCAATAAATTCCAGGACCTGGATGTCAGGGCGACGGTGGCCCGCAATATCCGGGAATTCGCGCTGGGGATGGAGGACGACGCCTTCGTTTACGCGCTGGCGGATCAGGTTATCAAGAAGCGCGCGGCGGTGGATGAAATAATAGAAAAAGCCGCACCGGAATGGCCGCTCTCTAAAATATCCCTGGTGGACAGAAATATTCTCCGCATCGGGCTCTGCGAGCTCCTTTTCGGTAATCGCCGAGAGGTGCCGCCCAAGGTGGCCATCAACGAGGCCATTGAGCTCGCCAAAACATTCGGCGGGGAGAATTCCGGCAAGTTCGTCAATGGCGTCTTGGGCGCGGTTTACAAGGAAATCGGCGAACCGGGTAAAGAGGAAACAAGCAAAAAGAAAAATAACTCTCCGGTGGACCCCGGTAAACTGCCGGTGGAGAAATTCGGCGGTGCTCTGGTCTACGCCCGCGAAGGCGGCAATCTCTTTCTGGCCCTGGTTCACGATGTCTTCGGCTACTGGACGCTTTCCAAAGGCCATATTGATTCGGAAGAAACCGAAGAAGAGGGAACGATGAAAAGAATCAAAGAAGAAATCGGCCTCCCGATAGAGATAAAAGAAAAGCTTGGCGACAATGAATACGTGGCTTCCCATCCGGAGAAAGGAAAAATTCTGAAGAAGGTGGCATACTTCCTGGCGGAGAGCGAATATCGGCCCTTCCATTTTGAACCTTCCGGGGGTCTGGATGAAGCCAAGTGGTTCCAGATTAAGGAAGTGCCAGAACTCCGCATTTACAACGACATCATCCCCCTTATCGGCAAAGCCATTGAAATTATAAGTAAACAGCCATGATAAATTTTTCAGACTTTGAAAAGAAAACCAGCATTATTTTTAAGGACAAAGAGCTTTTGAAACAAGCCTTTGTTCATCGTTCCTACATCAATGAAAATCCCAAAGCGGGACTTTTCCACAACGAACGTCTGGAGTTTTTAGGCGATGCCGTCCTGGAGCTCGCGGTGACTGATTTTCTCTACCGACAATATCCGTCGTATACCGAAGGCGAACTGACTGCGGTTCGCTCCGCTCTGGTCAATGCCATAATTATTTCCGAAGTGGCGGCGAAAATGGGGATGAATGATTATTTGCTTCTCTCCCGCGGAGAGGCTAAGGATAACGGCAAGGCCCGGCAATATATTCTGGCCAATACTTATGAAGCTTACGTGGGAGCGGTGTATTTGGACCAGGGCTATGCCCGAGCCGAGAATTTGGTCCGGGATACCGTCTTGCCAAACGTCTCGGAAATCGTGGCCAAGAAACTCTGGCGGGATGCCAAAAGCTTGGTGCAGGAGAAAGCGCAGGAGTTGGTGGCGGTCACTCCTGCTTACAAAGTTCTACAGGAGGCGGGGCCGGACCACGACAAGCATTTTACGGTGGGCATATTTTTCGGTCCAGAAAAAATAGCGGAGGGCAAAGGAAAAAGCAAACAGGAGGCGGAACAGCGAGCCGCGGAAGCCGCATTAAAAGCAAAGAATTGGCTGGACTGATTATATATGCAGCTTAAAAGCTTACAGCTCTCCGGCTTTAAATCCTTCGCCCAGAAAACTATTCTGGAATTTAAAGACCCCATCGTAGCCATTGTCGGCCCCAACGGTAGCGGCAAATCCAACGTGGTAGAAGCCATCCGTTTCGTCCTGGGAGAACAATCCATCAAATCTCTGCGCGGCAAAACGGGCGGCGATTTAATTTTCAAAGGCTCCAAAAAACTCAGCAGTCTCTCCCGGGCCGGGGTGACCATTTATTTTGACAATCGGGACCGGCTTTTCAAACTGACCAACGAGGGCGGCGAAGAAATAAATCTGAATTTTGACACTGTCAGTATCTCTCGCGAGGTTTTTCCGGACGGGGTGAATAAATACATACTTAACGGCTCCGAAATTCGGCTGAAAGACATTCATCAGCTCCTTTCTTCCGTCAATATCGGTTCTTCCGGCCATCATATTATTTCCCAGGGCGAGGCGGACCGTATTTTAAACGCCAACCCTCGGGAGCTCCGGGAGATGGTGGAAGACGCGCTGGGGCTCAAAATCTATCAATATAAAATAAAAGAATCGGAACGCAAACTGGAGCGGGCAGAGGCGAATATCAAAGAAGTCGCTATGCTCCGCCGGGAGAATGCGCCCCATCTTAAATTTTTAGAGAGACAAGTGGAGAAGTTTGCCAAGGCCAAAGCAATGAAGAGCGAGCTCCTTGGCCTGTATCGGATTTATCTTAAAGGGGAGAGCATTCATCTGGCAAAAGAAAAGGGAGAAATTTCGGCAGAGCGGAAAAATCTGGAGGCGAAGCTCTTGCGTCTGGAGAGAGATATGGGGGAACTGCCAGCCCCATTGGCGGAGAAGGAAAATTCTCTGGAGGAATCCGTGCGGGAAAAAGAAAGGCAAAGTTCCCAAATCCGGATGGAAAAAGACAGCCTCTCCCGCAAGCTGGGGCGGACCCAGGGCCTCTTGGAACTTAAAGAGAAAAGAGTGCAGATGTCCGGCAAATGCCCTCTCTGCGGCAGTGTGATGGTCAAAAGGGAAGAAGACGAGAGAGAGCTGGAAGGTCTCAAGGAAACGGAAAGAGAGGTGCTTGAGGCCATCCAGCACCAAGACGACCAAGAGCTAAAACTGCAAGCGGAAATCGCGTCTCTAGAGGTGGCTATCGAGGCCGACCGGGACCGCCGGCGTTCCGGAGACTTGAAGAAAATGGAACTGACTATGGAAAAAAATAAAATCCTCTCCGAGATTAATCTGGTTAAAATACGGGAGGACCAGCTCGCGCACGCGGAGAATGATTTTCAGAACGAAATTAAGGAAGGCCAGGCGCTGGTCGGAGATGAAATTTCGTCTTATCGGGATTTTATTCGGCCTGACGAGCCGGACGGGCAGGTCCAAGAAGAGAATCGCAAGAAGATAGAGCGCCTGAAGATAAAACTGGAAGACGCAGGGTTGGGTAACGACCGCGAGGTTATCAAGGAATTTGAAGAAGTTTCCAAACGGGACCAATTTTTGGAACAGGAAATGGCGGACCTGGAGCGGAGCATCCAATCTCTAGAGACTCTTATGGCGGACCTCAAAGAAAAAATTGAACTGGAGTTCCAGGCCGGAGTCAAAAGAATAAACACGGAGTTCCAGGAATTTTTTGCTCTGATGTTCGGCGGTGGCTGGGCTTCGCTCTCTGTAATCCTAGTAAATCGGAGAAGGCGCAACACGGCCGAAGAAGAGGAGGAAGAACTGTCGGAGGAGACAGAAGAAATTGTCGCCGAAAAAGGAGTAGAGATAAATGTGTCTTTGCCCCACAAAAAAGTCAAAGAATTGAATGCCCTCTCCGGCGGGGAGAGGTCGCTCACTTCCATTGCCCTTCTTTTCGCCATGTCCCAGGTCAACCCTCCGCCTTTTCTGGTCCTGGACGAGACGGACGCGGCACTGGACGAAGCCAACTCCCGCAAATACGGCGACATGCTGGAAAAACTTTCCAAGCATTCCGAACTTATAGTGGTGACCCACAATCGGGAGACCATGTCTCGCGCCGGCGTGCTCTACGGCGTAACCATCGGCCAAGACGGCGCCTCCAAGCTTCTCTCCGTCCGCTTTGACCAAGCCGCCGCCATCGCCAAGTAACATTGTTTACTATCCTGACGGCCGTCAGTGTAGTAAACAATCAGGGGTTACGTATATACGTACGTATATACGTGAGTATATACGTCCCTCTTACCTAAAATTTATTTTCTCCTCTTTGCCGTAAATTATTCTCTCCGGCTGGAAGGTTTTGGAGTTTAGTTTGACGATATTTTTTTGGATGGAGATGTTGCCGTCCCGCCAGATTTTTATACCGAGGAGCATACCCTGCATCGTGTCCTCCGAGAATCCCTGGTCAAAAATGAAATTGCCCAAAGAGTAGGCAATGAAGCCCACGCACGAACTTTGAGTGCAATCTTTTTGGCTGTAAACTCCCGTGTCTTGTATTACATGAGGATGATGCCCCACTACTATCTTTGCTCCATTATCAATAGCCTTATGCGCCAGAGTCTCCTGCCGAGCGTTGTGCTTTTTCTGATATTCTTCGCCCCAGTGGAAGGATACTATCAAATAATCAACCTGGGCGCTGGCGTTTTTTATAATTTCTTCCAGGCGGGGATTGTCGGCCAGCAAAACGCCGGTTTTGTCCTCTCTCGCCGCCATGCCGGCCGGGCCCTTATCAGAGAAGCCAAGAAATCCTATTTTCATTCCGTATTTTTCAATAATGGCTGGTTTCTCCGCGTCTTTCTCATCCAGGCCGCCACCGGTGTAAAGAACCTCGTTTTCCTTCAGTCGGCTTAGAGTGTCAATGTAGGCCGGCAAGCCCCAGTCGCCCACGTGATTGTTGGCGACCGATAAGATGCTTATGCCCGCGCCCCGGAGAGCCGGCACCACCGAGGGGTCCATGCGGAAAGAATAAAGATTGCCGAGGTCTTGGCCTTTGTCCGAGGCCGTGCCTTCTAAATTGGCAAAGACGATGTCAAATTTTTTGAGAATACTTAGTTTTTCCAGAAAGGCGGAATAATCCCCGCCGAAATTTCGGACAACAGAATTGCGGACACCCCGAGCCAGCATCAGGTCGCCTCCAGCGAGGATGGTCACGTAATCCGGCTCACGGATATCCGGCACGCCGATTTTTTCCCGCACCCAGTCAATGCGGGCATTTTCCTCGCCGCCGTAATAGACGTTCTTTTGGAGATATTTTAAAATATTCTCCGTGTCTTTTTTACGATCGGGACTCTTCAAGAGAACAATCGCAATAGGACGGGAACTCGTTTTAGACAAGAGAACATCGAAAAGAAAAACACCTGTTTCTTTAGATACCTCGGTGAAACCGCTTTTGCCTCCCAGATATCCGGGATTTTTGAGGAACTGGCTGGTGTTGTACCAAGTGTGTTTTTGGTCGGTGTAGCTCCGATTTTTGCTTATGGCTAAGATGTCCGGCTTTTTTTGCTTTAAATATCCCGCCAGGCGAAATAAATCTAGGGCCGAGGATTGATTTAAGGAAGAGAGGCCACTCGGGTCCGCGAAGGAGGTATTCTCCATTTTCAATCGGGCCGCTTCCTGATTCATCTTGGTTATAAAAATATCCAAACCGAAATGCTCCGCCAGAACCGCGGCGGCGTCGTTGCTGGATTCCAAGAGGAGGGGATACAGGAGATTGCTTATTTTTATTTTTTCGCCCGTACGCAGATTGCCATTGGAGCCGTAAGTGGCGAGGGCGGCGCGACTGACCTTGGCTTCCTCGCCGGCCTCGGCGATTCCACTGGCGACCAAAGCGGTCATCAGTTTGGAGACCGAAGCGATGGCGAGCTTTTTGTCCGCGTTCCGGCTCAAAATAACTTCGCCGGTATTCAAGTCGCCCACCAGGTAAGCTAGAGCGGAGACCTTCGGCTTCTGTGTCCAGTCTCTTAAATAATAAAAGTATTTGGCTATGGTTTCCGTATCCGGCAGAATCTCTATCACTCCGGCGCCGAGGCCGGCCGGCCGTACTCTCTGCCGGCTGTCCCCAAAATTGAAAAGATAGGAAATTAAGATAAATCCCAAAACAGCCAGAAGAAGGGCGAAGAGAGTGGTTCTAGTTTTGAAATTGGAAAGTAATTTCATATAAGGATGTAGTCTATTGTTTTCTGCGCCAGGTCAACCGCTTTGACTTTGATTGTCACTTGGTCGCCCAGGCGGTATTTCCGGTGTTTCTTTTCGCCGGAGAGCTCCAACCTTTTCTCATTGAAAATATAATAATCGTCCCGCATATCCCGAATCCGCACCAGGCCTTCGCATTTGGTTTCCGCCTCTTCCACATAGATGCCCCATTCAGTAATGCCGCTAATTACCCCTTTGAACTTTTGGCCTAAACGTTTCGCCATATACTCGGCGTATTTGAGCTTGACCGAGGCGCGTTCCGCGTCCGCTGCGCGCCGTTCCTGCTCTGAAGAAATTCGGGCGGCAATCTCGTATTCCCGGAGTTTGTCGCTGGCGATTTTTTTACCCTGGCAATAGTCGGTTAAAATTCTATGGGCGATGATGTCCGGATAGCGTCGGATGGGCGAAGTAAAATGGGTGTAATGTTTGAAAGCTAAACCGTAATGGCCGATGTTGTGGGTGGAATACACCGCTTTGGCCATTGATTGGACAATGACCCGATGAATGGTGTCTTTCTCGCTTTTGCCCTCCAGACTCTCTAAAATTTTGTTTATCTCTGAGTTTTCTATGACGCCGTTCTTTAAGGCGATTTTATACCCCAGACTTCTTAAAAAAAAGGCCAGGTTTTCCATTTTTTCTGGATTCGGCGCATCGTGCACCCGGTAGACGAAGGCTCCCCTCTCCGGGCTTGCCTTAATTTTGGCGCTAATGGTTTCGGCTACCTTTTTGTTGGCCAAGAGCATGAATTCTTCAATCAGCTTGTTGGAATCTCCCCGTTCTTTTTTTACCACTTTTATCGGCGCACCGTCCGGGGCTAAGACGAATTTTACTTCCGCCTGGTCCAGAGATATGGCTCCCTCACGGAATCTCTCCGCCGTCAATTTCTTGGCCAGGCGATTTAGCGCGGCGAGCTCTTTGTGCCAAGGGTACACGCTTTCTTTTATAGCTTTTTCTGCTTCGCGGTAAGTGAATCTTTTCTGAGAGTTAATTACGGTTTTGCCGAACCATTCTTTTTTAACCTTCGCTTCCTTATCCAAGATAAAAACGGCGCTCAAGCAAAGCCGGTCTACTCCGGGTAAGAGCGAACACAGGTCGTTAGAAAGAATTTCTGGCAACATGGGGATGGTCCGGTCCACCAGATAAACAGAAGTGCCTCGTTCCCTGGCTTCCCGGTCCAGCGCGCTCTCCCACTTAACGTAATGGGACACATCGGCGATATGCACTCCCACTTCCCACTCTCCAGCCCCTATCTCTCTTATGGAGATGGCATCATCAAAATCTTTAGCGTCTTCCGGGTCTATGGTCAGGGTAGGGATTTGCCGGAAATCGCGCCTTAAATTATAATCTCGCGGCGTGATGCCGGCGCGCTTCAGGCTCTGGGCTTCTTTTTGCGCTTCTGTCTTAATTTCCGGCGCGAAGCCCCTCTCCAGAACTATGGCCTGCATTTCCGCCTCGTTCTCCCCCGGCCGTCCCAGAATTCTGACAATTTTGCCTTCCGGGGCTTTACGTGGGTCGTTCCAGGAAACTATTTCTCCGAAAACCTTTTGGCCGACTTTTACTCCGCCCAGTCTTTTTTGGGGAATCAAGATGTCCGTGTACATCTTCGGGTCGTCGGGCTTGAGAAAAAATATTCCGTTCTCCCTCTCTAGGACGCCGGCAAAACCCCCTTTGGCGCGGGAAATTATTTTGAGGACCTCGCCAGTCTGTCTCTTGGCGTCTATTTGGAAGGGGTGAAGAATTGCTTCTACCATATCGCCGTTGAGCGCTGTATTCAAGTGCCGAGAATCAACTTCAATATCCTCTTCCCGATCAATAACTTTTATATAGCCGGTGCCTTTTCTGGATACTGAAATAATGCCCTGGATATTCAATTCACTTTTCGTTTTTTGTTTTCTCACTCTTCTAATATAACATTGTTTGCCTTTTTTATAAATTATGTTAGACTCATTCTGATAATATGTTGAAAATAAGACTGCAAAGAATAGGCAGAAAAAACGACCCGGCCTTCCGGGCGGTGCTGACTGATTCTAAAAACAGCACGAAGAGTGGCAAATTTCTGGAAGTAGTCGGTGCTTATAATCCCAAAAGCGGGGCAACCAGCTGGCAGGCCGAGAGAATAAAATATTGGCTCGGGAAGGGCGCTCAAGTATCTGGCACGATGCATAATTTCTTGGTGCACGATAAAATTATAGAAGGGAAGAAAATAAATGTTTTACCCAAGAAAAAGCCCACTCAAACAAGAAAAGTGTTGAAAGCTCAAAAATAATCGGGTATAATTATTTAAGCAGTTTATGTCGTAATACTGCACTGTTACAAGATATAAAAGATAGATTTATGGATGCGGACAAAGAATTTCTGGAGTATGTAGTCAAGGCTCTGGTTGACAATCCGAACGACGTCAAGCTGGAGCGCACCGTGGATGAAATGGGCGTGCTTATCACCCTCACCGTCAATCCCGCGGATATGGGCAAGATTATCGGCCGGCAGGGCAACACTGCCAAGGCCATCCGGACACTGCTCCGGATTATCGGCATGAAAAATAATGCCCGGGTCAATTTGAAAATTAACGAGCCGGAAGGAGGAATGCGGAGCGAGGGCCGGATGGACGCCGCCCCGCACCAGGCGCCCACGCTTAAAACAGTAGACCAGGCGATGGAAGACTTGAAGGGGATTTAGGTGAATTTTCACATAGTAACAATTTTCCCGGAGATGTTTGATTCTTATCTAAAAGAGTCTATTATTGGGCGGGCGATTAAAGATAAAAAAATCAAGATAAAATTTTATAACCCAATGGATTTCTGCGAGCCGAAAAAGAGGGTGGATGCCAGGCCTTACGGCGGCGGTCCGGGCATGGTATTAAGACCGGAATTATTTCTCAAAGCTTTTTCTAAGATTAATCTACGCTATAGCGTAGATGCAAAAAAGAAAGTAAAGATTATTTTATTTTCTACGTCTGGCAAAAAGTTTAATACAGCCTATGCAAAAAAGTCGGCGAAACATTATACGGATATGATTATGATTTCCGGAAGATATGAGGGCATAGATGCCAGAGTAAAGAAAGTGTTGCGTGCTATGGGCCATGTGGTTGATGAATTATCAATAGGGGACTACGTGCTAACTGGCGGAGAGCTTCCAGCGATGGTTTTAATAGATTCAATTTCTCGGCAAATCCCCGGGGTTTTGGGCAAATACGAATCTCTGGAAGAAGAGCGGATTTCTTCAAGCGAAGTTTATACTCGCCCGGAGGTTTTTAAATATCCCCCGCCAGGGCGGGGCAAGAAGTCAAAAATTTACAAAGTTCCGAAAGTCCTACTCTCTGGCCATCATAAGAAAATAGACGAATGGAAAAAGAAGAAAAATAACAAACTATAAGAGTTGGCGCAATGTTTACATTCGTACGTATATGCTGATTTCCGTAAACATTTTGGATTAGCAAGGGTTGAGAAGTATGCTATGAAACCATACGATCGTTCGATTTTGTAGGATGTAGACTAGCTAGAGACTAACAAGAACCGTTCTTGCTAGCGCTTTACTATTTTTAATAGATATGATATTTTTTGTGCAGATAGGCGGGTAGGAAACCGCCTACCCCCTAGGGTTACCCCAACACCGGGGGGTGGACCGGTAACCCTAGGGGGATCATATTCCCCCAGTTGTTTGTTGCGTCTCCGAGCTTACATCCTCGGAGCGCTTTTTTATTTGACAAAAAACAGAAAGCGAGTATACTCTTAATAATTGATTGTTGATTGAGTATCGGACGCACGATCAACGTTTCTATTATAAGGTTCCCATAATTTACGCTTAAATAGGCCTGCTCCTATTTGATTTTCATATTATGTCTACCGCAACCGCGCGTCCCAAGAAATATTTCGCGAGGTACAAGAAGCCTCTGATTAAATTCCCGAATCTGATAGAAGCCCAGCTCAAATCCTACAAATGGCTGGTAGAGACGGGCCTCTCGGAAGTGTTCAAAGAATTTTCACCCATCGGGGATTACTCCGGCAAGAAATTCAATTTGGAATTCGTTTCTTTTTCTTTGAGCGAATCCAAGCACGATGAGAGCTACTCCAAAATAAACAAGCTTTCCTATCAGGGCATTCTCAAGGCTCGGGTCAAATTGACCAACAAAATATTGGGCACAGTCAAAGAGCAGGAAATTTTTATGTCCGACCTGCCCTTGATGACCTCGCACGGGACTTTCATCATCAACGGCGTGGAGCGGGTAATCGTGCCCCAGCTGGCACGCTCTTTCGGCGTGTTTTTTACCGAATCCGAGAACAAAGGCAAAAAATATTTTGGCGCAAAAATTATTCCGGCTCGCGGAGTTTGGATAGAGATTGAATCGGAGGCCGATGGCGGCGTTTATGTCCGCATAGATAAAAAGCGCAAATTCCCGGCGACGGAGCTTCTGCGCGCGCGGGGTTACCATACGGATGAAATGATTTTGAAAGCTTTTGAAAAAAATGGGGGGGTGGCGGAGGCGATTAAAGCCAATCTGGCCAAGGACGCGGCCAAGACGCCGGAGGAGGCTTATATTGAAATATACAAGCGATTGCGGGACGGGGATATGGCCACCGCGGAAAATGCCAAGGAATTCATTGATTCTTTGTTTACCGCGGAGCGCTACGACCTATCGCCGGTGGGACGGTTCCGGTTCAATAAGCGCTTTGAACAACCGATGGACGAGAAAGAACTTGACCGCCGGACAATTTCCAAGGAAGACCTGGCCATTGTCGTCGAGCATATCTTGGTTTTGAACAATACCGCTGGCGCCCAGTCGGACGATATCGACCACTTGGGCCAGAGGCGGGTGCGTTTCGTCGGAGAAATACTCCAGCAGAAAGTGCGCACCGGTATGATGCAAATAAAGAGGAATATCCAAGACAGGATGTCTATTATTGATGTGGATACCGCTATGCCCATCGCCATCATCAATCAGCGGCCGCTTCAGGCTCGTATTAAGGAATTTTTCACCACCAACCAGCTCTCTCAATTTATGGCCCAAGAAAATGTGCTCTACGAAATGGAGCATCTCCGCACCCTCTCCGCCTTGGGCCCCGGGGGACTGACTCGGGAGCGGGCGGGGCTGGAAGTGAGGGATGTGCATCCTTCGCACTACGGACGGGTCTGCCCCATCCATACACCGGAAGGGCCCAACATTGGTCTCATTTTGCATTTGGCCACTTACGCCCGGATAAACGATTTCGGCATAATTGAGACTCCGTATATCAAAGTAAAAAACGGCAAAATCACCAGCGAGGTTGCGTACTTGAACGCTCTGGAAGAAGAAAAATACAACATCGCTCATGCCGGCATACCTTATAACGCAGACGGCAAAATAACCGCGGAAAAAGTGGAAGCCAGAATCAAAACTACCCCCGGCCTGATTGCCCGGGAAGAAGTGGATTTCATTGATGTGGCCGCCAATCAGGCTTTCTCCATCGCTACCTCCCTGATACCTTTTCTGGAACACAACGATGCCAATCGGGCGCTGATGGGAAGTAACATGCAGAAGCAGGCGGTGCCCTGCGTCCTGCCGGAGGCGCCACTAGTAGCGACCGGCGTGGAAGAACTGGCTTCACGCGACTCCGGCCGACTCCTCATTGCGGAGCGGGACGGCGCGGTTTCTTACCTGGACGCCAAGAAAATTGTGGTTAAAGAATCGGACGGCGAGAAAACCTACCCCCTGATTAATTTTTTGCGGAACAATAATTTCTCCGCCTTCCACCAGCGGCCTAATGTCAACGTCGGCGACAAAATCAAGCGTGGCGATGTCCTGGCCGACACCACTAGTACGGTCGGCGGGCAGATATCTCTCGGCCAGAATATTTTTGTGGCTTTTTTGTCCTGGTCCGGCTCCAATTATGAAGATGCCATCATCGTCTCGGAGCGAGTGGTCAAGAACAGCAAATTCACCTCCATTTATGTGGAAGAGTTCGTTTGCATCGTCCGGGACACCAAGCTGGGCCCAGAAATAACTACTCGGGACATTCCCAATGTCGGCGAACTCAAGCTTAAAGATTTGGATGAAGAAGGCATAATCCGCATCGGGGCGGAAGTCCGGGAAAACGACATTCTGGTCGGCAAAATTACGCCGAAAGGGGAGACGGAGCTAACGCCGGAAGAGCGCCTGCTCCGTTCCATTTTCGCGGAAAAGGCCCGAGACGTCAAAGACACTTCCTTGCGCATGGAACACGGCAAGCGCGGTCGGATAATCGGGGTCAAAATTTTCTCCCGCGACCTGGGCCATGCATTAGAGGCGGGCATAATCAAAAAGATAGTCATTGAAGTGGCCCAAATCCGGAATATATCCGTCGGGGACAAGCTCTCCGGCCGGCACGGCAACAAGGGGGTTATTTCAACTATTCTGCCGGAAGAAGACATGCCTTATATGGCGGACGGTACGCCGGTAGACATTATTCTCTCGCCCTTAGGCGTACCCTCGCGCATGAACTTGGGCCAGATACTGGAGATGCACCTGGGGCTAGCCGCCAACACCCTAGGTTATCAGGCCATCGTACCTCCGTTTTTTGGAGCCAAAAATGAGGAAATAAAAGAAGAACTAAAAAAAGCCGGCGTGCCGGAAAACGGCCGCATTGAGCTCTTTGACGGCCGTACCGGAGAGAAATTCAAGCAGGATGTTGCCGTGGGCTATATGTATATGCTCAAACTCCACCATATGGTGGAAGACAAAATTCATATGCGTTCCATCGGCCCCTACTCCCTTATTACCCAGCAGCCCCTAGGCGGCAAGGCTCAAGGCGGGGGACAGAGATTCGGAGAAATGGAAGTCTGGGCCCTGGAAGGCTACGGCGCGGCTTATACTTTGCGAGAAATGCTGACCATAAAATCGGACGATATCCTGGGGCGCTCCCAGACTTTTGATTCCATCATCAAGAATGAAACCATAAAATCGCCGAACTCCCCCGCTTCCTTCAATGTTCTGCTTAATTATCTGCGCGGTCTGGCTCTCAATGTGGATTTGGTCAAAAATAAGGAAGAAAATAAAAATATATGAAAACCCTAAACACAACCGATTTTGACAGCATCACTCTTAGGCTCGCTTCTCCGGAGCAGATAAGGGAGTGGTCATATGGCGAAGTTACCAAGCCGGAAACCATAAATTACCGCACCGGCCGGTCAGAACGCGGTGGGCTTTTTGACGAAAAAATATTCGGCCCGGAAAAAGATTACGAATGTTACTGCGGCAAATATCGCCGCATCCGCTATAAAGACATTATCTGCGAGAAATGCGGTGTGGAGGTGACCCGTTCCATCGTCCGTCGGGAGCGCATGGGCCACATTGAGCTGGCTACCCCCGTCTCCCACATTTGGTTTTTGCGCGGCGTGCCCTCGCGCATGAGCACTCTGCTTAATATTTCCGTCTCCGATTTAGAGAAAGTCATTTATTTCGCCGGCTACATCATCACCAAAGTGCACGAAGCGGAAAAAGAAGCTATTTTGAGTGGCTTGGATAAAGAATATAAAGCCAAGCTTAAAGGGGCCGCGGATGAGGAAACGCGGGAGAAGCTTAAAAACCTGCTTCTGGCCGCCAAGAAGGAAATCGGCGAAATATACGAAGGTAAGGTTTTGAATGAAATTTCCTTCCATCACTATTCTTTGAAATACGGCACCTGTTTTGAAGCCAATATCGGCGCCGAGGCCATTTATTCTATCTTCAAAAATCTGGACCTGCATAAATTGAAAAATTTAACCGAAGAGATGCTCTCCAAATCCAGCGCCGCGGAAAAAGAAAAATTACAGAAGAGACTGTCTTTGATCCGGGCCATGCTCTACGCCGGCATCCGCCCGGAATGGATGTTCCTGACGGTTATCCCGGTCATTCCGCCGATATTACGGCCGATGGTGGCGCTAGACGGCGGCCGGCACGCCACCTCCGACCTGAATGACTTGTACCGCCGGGTCATCAATCGCAACAACCGCCTGAAGAAGCTCCAGGACATCAACGCACCGGACGTAATTTTGCGCAACGAAAAAAGAATTATCCAAGAAGCGGTGGACGCCTTGATAGACAATTCCATCGCCAAGCAGAATGAGTCCGCGGCCATGAGCCAGTCGCAGAAGCGTCCCTTGAAATCCCTGTCGGATAATTTGAAATCCAAGCAGGGCCTTTTTCGCCAGAATCTTCTGGGCAAGCGAGTGGACTACTCCGGCCGATCGGTTATCGTAGTCGGCCCGGAACTTAAACTGAATCAGTGCGGCTTGCCCAAGCACATGGCGTTGGAACTTTTCCGCCCGTTTGTTATTTCCAAAATATTACAGGCGGAACTGGCTTTCAACATTCGTGGCGCCAACAAGCTTATTGAGGAACGCACGCCGGAAGTCTGGGCGATGCTAGAAGAAGTTATTGCCGGCAAGTTCGTTTTGCTCAACCGGGCACCCACTCTGCATCGCCTGGGCATCCAGGCTTTCAACCCGGTTTTGATTGAAGGCAACGCTATCCAAGTGCACCCTCTGGTTTGCCAGGCCTTCAACGCGGACTTTGACGGCGACCAAATGGCGGTATACGTGCCGCTCCTGGAAGAAGCCCAATTAGAGGCCAAAGAATTGATGGCGGCGAACAAAAATTTGCTTAAGCCGCAAAATGGCGAGCCCATTGTCCATCCCTCCAAAGACATGGTTTTAGGAACGTATTGGATGACCAAATCCATGGACGGAGAGCCGGGAGAAGGCAAATATTTTCAGAGCCCCAACACCGCCATTACCGCCTACGAATACGACGTAGTCTCTCTCCGGGCTAAAATAAAGGTGCTGACCACCGATACATCTAAGTACCGGAAATTCGGCGGCCAGATTTTTGAGACCACCGTGGGCCGGCTACTTTTCAACAGTATTCTGCCGAATGATTTTGCCTATGTCAATGATGAAATGAGCCAGAAGCGGATATCTTCCCTGGTGGACGAACTGATTATGCATTACGGTGTGGACGAAACTCCAAAGATTCTAGACAAAATCAAGACCTTCGGCTTCAGATATTCCACTCTCTCCGGCACGACTTGGGGTTTGGACAACGTTCTCCAGCCGGCGGAAAAATCCAAAATCATCGGCGAGAGCAAAAAGTTGGAAGAGGAGGTGGTAGTTCAGTGGCGGGAAGGCCTTTTGTCCGAAGAGGAAAAGTATCAAAAGGTCATAGAAATTTGGACGCGCGCCAAAAAAGAACTGGAAAAAATACTGCCGGGCACTCTACCTAAAGAGGGTTCCACCTACGACTTGTTCACTTCCGGCGCCCGGGGCACCATGACCTCGCTTATTCAGATGACTGGGATGAAGGGCCTGATTCAGAATAACCAGGGCGAGACCCTGGAATTTCCGGTCATTTCTTCTTACCACGAAGGCTTGTCACCGACGGAATATTTCATAACCACTCACGGCGCCCGCAAAGGCGCTTCGGACACCGCGCTGAATACTGCCAAGGCGGGATATTTGACCCGCCGGCTGGTGGATGTGGCCCAGGATGTGGTTATCACCGAGCTAGATTGCGGCACCAAAGAAGGCAAAGTAGTCGCCAAAGAAAATATATCCGGAATCGAAATTCCTTTGGCTAAAAATATCCGCGGCCGGATTTTGGCCGGAGATTTGATGGATAAAAACGGCAAGGTGGCTTATAAAAAAGGCTTTCTAGTTACCAAAGAAGAGGCTCAAAAGATAGAAGAAGCCGGTTTTACGGAAGTTTTTGTCCGCTCGCCGCTGACCTGTAAGACGGTTCACGGTATTTGCGTGCGGTGTTACGGTTTGGATTTGGGCCGGAATCGCGAGGTCGCGCTAGGCGAGGCTGTCGGCATTATCGCCGCCCAGGCCATTGGCGAGCCGGGCACCCAGCTGACTCTTCGGACTTTCCATGCCGGCGGCGTGGCGGGCACGGATATTACCACGGGGCTTCCCCGAGTAGAGGAAATATTTGAGCGAAGAACGCCGAAAAATCCGGCGATAGTCTCCCAGACCGAGGGTGAAGTTTTAGAAATAAAAGAAAAAGACGGGAAGCCTGCCTCGCCGAGTCAAGGCGGGGAAAAAATAATCAAAGTGCTCTCGACCGAGCCTGTCGGCAAAAAAGGTTCCAAGTCTTCCGTTAAAAGCCGAGAAATAGAATATATCGCTCCATTCCGCCGGGCACCCACGGTTAAAGTCGGTGACAAGGTCAAAGCGGGCGAGCTCTTGACCGATGGCTCCGCGGATATAACCGAAATATTTGAATATGGCGGCAAAGAAATGGTTGAAAATTACATCATTCGCGAGATTAACAAGGTTTATGAACTGCAGAGCGCGTCTATTTCTCGGAAACACACGGAAATAATAATCCGCCAGATGTTCTCTCGCCGCAAAATAACCGATGCCGGTGAAACTAACTTCTCGGTCGGGGATATTGTGGAAAATACGGCTTTCATTGAGGAAAACGCGCGGGTGGAAAGTCTCGAGACCAAGAGGGCCGAAGCGGCGACAGTGGTCCTCGGCATTACCGAGGTGTCTCTGCGCACCAAAAGCTGGCTGTCGGCGGCTTCCTTCCAGAATACCAATCGGGTGCTGATTGAGAATGCCATCAAGTGCGGGGTGGATTCTCTGCGGGGGCTCAAAGAGAACGTGATTATCGGCCGACTGATTCCGGCCGGAACAGGATTCAAAAAGTAATTAAGAATTATGGACTCTCCGGCACAACAAATTAAGGAGAGATTGCCGATAGAAGAAATAATCTCCTCCTATCTCAAGCTTATTCCCGCCGGGCGGAATTTTAAGGCCAAGTGCCCTTTTCACAACGAGAAGACGCCGTCTTTTTTCGTTTCTCCGGAGAGAAACAGCTATTACTGTTTCGGCTGCGGAGCCAAGGGAGATATTTTTACCTTCGTAGAAGAGTTTGAAGGTTTGGATTTTCGTGGCGCTCTCAAGCTCCTGGCGGAGAGGGCCGGCGTGACTCTGGCCCCTTATAACCAAAAGACAGCCGATGAAAAAGAAAGGCTGTATCAAGCGGTGGCCGAAGCGGCGAAATATTTTGAACAGAACTTAAACCCCGACGTCCTCAAGTATCTAGAGTCCCGCGGCCTGGAAGAAAAAACAATCCGGGATTTCCGGATTGGCTTTGCCCTGGACGATTGGCGGGGATTGTATCAGCATCTGAAGTCAAAATTTACCGATCGCGAACTGGAACTCTCTGGCCTGATTAAAAAAATTGAAGGTAAAACGGGGTATTATGACCGGTTTCGCAAAAGAATAATATTTCCGATTACCGATTCCAGCGGCCGGGTCATCGCGTTTTCCGGCAGGATTTTCGGCGAAGGTGAACCTAAATATCTTAACAGCCCGGACACTCCGATTTTCAGTAAACAGCTGGTGCTCTACGGTCTGGACCGGGCCAAGGAATCTATTCGCAAAAACAATTTCTCAATTTTAGTAGAGGGACAAATGGACTTGGTTTTGTCCCATCAAGCCGGTTTCCGGAATACCGTCGCCACTTCCGGCACCGCGCTCTCCGACCCGGCGACTATGACCGAGAACGTGATTTCCAATTTGAGTTTGGTCCGCCGACTGTCCGAGAATATAGTTCTGGCTTTTGACGCGGACAAAGCGGGCCTGCGGGCCGCGGAGCGCGCCGGTCGCATCGCTCTCTCCCTCTCTATGGATGTCAAAGTGGCCGCCTTGCCTCCGGACATCGACCCCGCGGATTTAATTGCCCGCTCCGGGGCAGACGCTTGGCGGGAGGCCATCCGCAATTCTAAACACCTAATTCTTTTTATGCTGGACAAAGCCGGAGATATCGCCCAAGGCGATGGCCGTAAAATGGTCCGGCTTATTCGGGAGAAGGTATTGCCGTATGTGGGAGCGCTTCAGAGCTCTGTGGAACAGGCTTATTTTTTGCAAAAAATCAGCGATTTCTCCGGCACGCCAGCCACGGCGCTGAAAGAGGATTTAGAGAAGATACCCATCTCGTCTGCGGAGCGGGCAGAAATCCAAAACATACCGGCAGAAGACAGCCCGCCATATCGCAAAGATAATATTTTGCGCCGCCTGCTCGGGATAATTCTCTGGCAAAGAGATCTCGCGGAATCCGAGATTGATTTGGAAAAGATTTTAAAGGAACTGGAAGAAATTTTGAATAGGTCCTCAGTAGACATTCTCCGGGATGCTGCGGACAGCGGAGAAGATTGGATTTTTGAAGCCGAAGTTTTATATGGCGCAGGAGATTCCCTAGGGCGGGATGTCCAAGAACTTCTTTATAATCTGAAAGAAGAATATTTGAAAGAAGTTTTGTTTAAGAAAGCCGGAGAACTGGAGAAGGCGGAAAGAGAGAGAGCGCCGGAAAGGTCCAGAATGATTTTAGAAGAAATAAATGTTATAAATAAAGAAATAGAAGAAATTGCCAATAAGCGGCTTAACCACAAATAAATTTATGAAGAAAAAATCAAAAAACGGAAAAATAAAATCAAAATCCAAAGAGAGAAAGCCCAGAAAGGCCGTCCCGGTATCCCGCCGCAAAAGAAAGAAAGAAAATCGGCAAGAAGGCAGGAAAGCCAAAATATTGCAAGTCAAGAAAGTCTCCAAGCTCTCCTCGAACAAAAAGGCAGAAGCATTTTCCCGACTGGCGGTGGAACTTACGGAGAAAGGCAAAAAAAGGGGGTTTATCACCTACGATGAGATATTGAAAACTTTTCCGGACATTGAGAACAATATATTTTTCCTGGATGAATTATACGAACAGCTAGCCGCCGCCGGAGTGGATGTTCTGGAGGGTGGCAATCTCCTCAATCTAGAGGAAGACCCGGTCGACAAAGATATAAATAAGTCTTTGATTCACGACTCCATTCAGATGTATCTGAAAGAAATAGGCCAGTATCCGCTTATTCATGCGAGCGACGAAAAGGACCTGGCCAAGCGCATAGAGCGTGGCGACCAGGAAGCCAAAAACCTGCTGGCCCGGGCCAATTTGCGCCTAGTGGTCTCCATTGCCAAGAAATACGTCGGTCGCAGCGCCAATCTGACTCTTTTGGATTTGATTCAGGAGGGCAACCTGGGACTGTTCAAGGCGGTAGAAAAGTTTGATTGGACCAAAGGCTATAAATTCTCCACCTACGCCACCTGGTGGATCCGGCAATCCATCACCCGCGCCCTGGCGGACCAATCGCGCACCATTCGTATTCCGGTGCACATGGTGGAAACTATTTCCAAGTATAAGCAAACCTACCGTCGGCTTTCCCAAGACCTGGGCCGGGAGCCCCTGGCGGAAGAAATGGCCACGGAAATGGGCATCCCGGTGGAGAAAATTCACGTGATTGAAAATATTTCCCAAGAGACGGTATCCTTGGAACAACCGGTAGGGGACGATGACGACAAGTCCACTCTGGAGAACTTCATTCCCGACGACAAAATTTTGCGTCCGGACCAGGAGTCCTCTCGCCGCATTCTGGGCGACCAAGTTCGGGCCGTGCTGGCCGAACTCAACCCCAAAGAGCGCAAAATACTGGAGATGCGTTACGGCCTGGTGGACGGCATTCAGCATACCTTAGAGAGAGTGGGGGAAGAATTCGGCGTTACCCGGGAGCGCATTCGCCAAATTGAAGCCAAAGTTCACGAAAAGCTCCGCCAACACGAAAAAATCTCCCGCCTCAAAAACTACCTTGATTAATGGGATGCTAGTCAGTATCTCCGAGTTGAGCGAGGGGAGTCCTCGCTCAGACACATTTTTTCGCATGTTTGGAAATCGATCTTCATGCGCTGTATATATTTTGGCACAAGCGAAAGGTCTAAAATTGCCGATTCAAGCCTGTTGCTTCCTGAAAAATCAATAAAACTAGAATATTGATAATTGTTTAAGAATTCCTCCGCAGCTTCTATGTCTTTTATGCCGTTTTCTTTCCATTTTTTGTCGAAAATTGAAGTAGGATTTAAATGCAAGTACGAAAATATATACATGTATTGCGATTCATTATTTATATGTTCTGATCTGAATGGATGCATAAATAAAGGACCGCTTCGTTCATATTTTGTATTAAAATACATAGAATAAGCAGTCAAAAGTTTTCCCATGAATTTACTTATACCGCCCTCGGTATGCTCATATAAAATTAAATGAAAATGGTTTGGCATGAGGCAATAAGCTAAAATAGAGACAAGAGTTTTTTCTCTTTTTTGATTGAAAATATTTTTTAAATTGTTTTGCTTGTCTCGCAGGAAATTCTCCATCTTAAAAGGCTCGTTTTGATTCATAATATATAAAAGAGCCATAAAACGCTGATAGTCTTTCGAATTCATGAATACCTTTCTTTTTTCCACCCCTCTCGAGTAAATATGATAGTATTCTCTTTCAGCTAATGGGGTTTTTCTATACATCCTTATATTATAGAGTAGTATAGCAACTTGAGCAAGGGTAGTCCTCGCTCATTCTTCAGTAGGAGGAATGCTTTACTATGGAGTTTTTACTTTGTAAAACTTTAATGCTTCTTCTAAAGAGAAAGGAAAATTTCAATAATCTTTTCTATCATCTTTTCCGGCATGGCGCCGGAGAGGCCCAGCAGATTTTTTTTCTCCGGGTCAAAAGAGACATATTCGGGTTTGGGCAGAACCCGAATTATTGCCGCTTGCTGTTTCGGGGATATGTCTTTTTTCAAAATGAAGACGCTATGGGGCGTGCCAGTGACGCCAGCCAATTGCCCGTCTTCCATATCCTTTTCTATTTTTTGCCTGAACTTGCCGCTCTCCAGGCAAGCATTAAAGACAGGAACATCCAAGCCCATATCTCCCGCGATTTTCGGCAATTCCGCGGGGTCCAGACTGTCGTTGGAAGTGGTTCTCGCGAAAACTTCATCTAGGTATATCCAAAAAACATCATTGCCTCCTTGTTCCCAGGCGCACTCGGTAGCCATGGCCTCCCTGAAAGCTTTTTGGTGGAGCTTCGGAATAGGGTAGTGCCGGTAAACCCAGGCGACTTCTTTGTTGGCCGACACTATGTCCTGTAAAGTACCTTGGAATACTTTGCAGAAAGGGCATTCGGTGTCGGAATATTCTATGATGATGATTTTAGCGTCCGCCTTGCCTCTTAGGTGCTCCTCTATACTAACTGCCCGGACTTGGATGTCAGCCACGGCCCTATTTACGGCAGGCGGGGCAAGAGAACTGTCGCTGTCTTTAAGCAATATGGCTCCGGCGATGATTACTCCCGCAAGGAGAATAGCGCCGGCTAGTTGTTGATTGTTTTGCATCAGTCCAGTATATCATTTTTTTACCGGTATGCTATACTTGATTCATTACCAATAACTAACCCTCGCCTTGGGGGATATAAATTTATGTGTCATTCGTGTCATTCATATTGTAAAAGCTCCGGCTGCACCACTTCCTTGATTGCCAAAATTTTGGTAATTGTGGGTGGTGTCAATTGGGGTTTGGTGGGGGCAGGCATGCTTTTAGAAGCGGATTGGAACCTAGTCCATATGCTTCTCTTGGGTCTGCCGACCCTGGAAGCCGTTGTGTATCTATTGGTGGGTGTCGCCGCGGTGTATAAAATTTTCGGCTGTCATTGTGGAAAGTGCATGAGCTGTGAAGATTGCGTGCCCAAAGAAGAAAAAATGGGCTAATTTGGCGTTCTCTCCCCTGGATGCTATGATGAGAGAAGCCTATGGAATTTGTTTCAAGCGGCATTTTTTATATATTGATGTTCTTGTCCGTTTACGTACAGGTCTTTTTTCTGCTTACTTTTTTGGAAAACAGGAAAAGAATAACCATCCGGCAGGGGAAAGTGAGGCTTGCTCAATACCCGGCGGTGACTATCTTGGTGCCGTGCTGGAATGAAGAAAAAACTATCTACAAGACAGCGTGTTCTCTGCTTAATCTCCATTATCCTAAAGACAAACTCCACATTTTCCTGATTAATGACGGTTCCACCGACGGCACTTGGAATACCATCCGGCGATTCCGGAAGCATCCCAATATAAAAGTTTTCAACAAAAAAAACGGCGGCAAATACACCGCGCTTAACCTGGGACTAGAGAATCTGGAGACGCCTTTTGTTGGCTGTCTAGATGCGGATTCTTACGCCGATCCGGAGGCCTTGGTTCGCATCATGAGTTATTTTGAAAAGGACTCCGAGATTATGGCGGTGGCTTCCGCTGCGGTGATATACAATCCCCAGACACTCATCCAGTCCGCCCAGCAGATTGAATATCACATTTCCGCCTTTACCAAAAAAATGCTCGGGACACTGAACGCCCTGCATGTAACTCCCGGCACTCTGCCGGTTTACAAGAGAGAAGTATTTGACCGTCTGGGCGGATTCAAGAAAGCCTATAATTCCGAAGACGGGGAGATTGCTCTGCGGATGCATGCCAATAAAATGAAAATAGATTATTGCCATGAAGCCGTAGTACATACCCTGGGCCCGGATACCCTTAGGGGTCTTTTTCGCCAAAGAGTGCGCTGGATGTACGGTTTCTTAAGGAATCTGATGGATTATCGTTTTCTCTTGCTCAAAAGACAATTCGGCCATCTGGCATTTTTCACCTTGCCGGCGGCTCTGATTTCCATAGTTACCGTGGTGTATGTTTTCGGTCGAATGGCGGTTAAGATTGCAAATTTTATCGCGCAAAAAATCGGTTACTATCAGACCGTCGGATTCTCTCTCTCCGACTCCGCGCCTAGGTTCGATTTATTTTATATGAATACTAAGATTACTTTCTTTTTGCTGGTAATATTCTCTTCTATGTTGCTTATGACCATTATCTTCGGCCGCAATCTAGTGGATAAAAAATCAAAATTTTACACCCGACATATATTTACCTATGTAGTTCTCTACGGCGCCTTGGCTCCCTTCTGGCTTCTCAAGTCAATTTATAATCTTTTCCGCGGTCGGCAGGCCATTTGGAGATAAATATCATGCAGCATCCAAAAACAGACTGGGTAAAATATATCGTAGTTTTCTTCATTACCGTTATGCTCTTTGGCACCGCGACATTTTTCAGCAATTATTTCAGCAATAAGAAACTGGAAGAGCTGAAATCCATCCAGGACAACGTGGCTATCGATATTCTGGCCTCCGAGACCCAGTTTTCGCTTCTGGAAGAGTCTTCTTGTCAGGATATTTCCAAAGAAACGATTCTCTCGGAGGAGCTTGCCAGTCTCTCCGACAAGATAAGCTATAGCGAAAAGAATTTAAGCTCCAAGTCCGACGAAGTCATCAGGCTGAAGCAGTATTACTCTCTTCTGGAGATTAAGGATTTTCTTTTAATGAATCGGCTTTCCGAACGTTGTAATCGGCCCTCCATTTTCATTCTTCATTTTTACGACAATGAAGACTGCGAACCCTGTGTAAGACAATGGTATGTGCTGGGAGAACTTAGGGCAAAATATCCCCAGCTCCGTGTATATTCCTTTGATTACAATCTAGACCTCTCTACCATTCGGACGCTCATTAAGATATACAAGATTCCCGAGGAGATGCCGAGCCTTATTTTAAACGGCAAACTCCATAAAGGTTTCCAGGATATAGAATCCATAGAGCTTGCCTTGCCGGCTCTTGCCAAAATCCTGGAGCCGGAAGAGGGATTCGAACCCACGACATCCACTTTACAAAAGTGGCGCTCTACCAACTGAGCTATTCCGGCAAGACATATATACGTCCGTATATACGTATATATCAGTTTAACATATTTTATTCCAAGCCCTCCTCTTCCTTTAGCTTGTGCTTTATTTTGCGTATTTTGGATTTATACTCGGCAACCATTTTCAAAAACTTGGAGGCTTCTTTGTCGCCGGGAGTTTTTGGCTTATCAAACTTTTCCCAGATTTTTTTTATCCCGATTTTGGCATTGTCGCGGCTACGCTTCCAGAAGCTTACCGTTCTAAGATATCCTTTGACCGCGGTAACCAGCATAGTGTCGCCCAGGTTCCTGGCCTTGGCCATGGCTATATTCCGCAGGCGGGAGAGGGGAGGAATTTCAAACAAAGGTTCGCCCACGCCGTTGCCCTGCCCTTTTCTTTGCAGAATCAGCTTCCGACCGATTATTGCCGCTGTGCCCGCGAGAGATATGAAAAATATAATTAACAGGAAGTACATAATGTTTATATGAAATAACTTTTTACTTCCAGCAATTCCGCTTTTCTATTTTGGAGCAGCTCTCCGACGGAGAGGGCGGGGTCTTTGATAAACTGCTGAGAGAGCAGGGTCTTTTCTTGGAAATAGGCGCTTAATTTGCCCGTCAGTATTTTTTGCTTGATTTCTGCCGGCTTTTTTACTTCAGCCATTTCCTTGGCAAAAACTTCCGACATTGTTTTTTGAGTCTCCGCGTCTATATCTTCTGCGGAAAGGTATTCCGGTTTCATCGCGGCTATGTGCATAGCCACATCCCGAGCCAGCGATTCGTCGCCTCCCCGGAGACTTACCACGACGGCTATTTTATTATTGTGCACATAAGTTCCCAGATTTTCTCCGGCCACCAGATAAGCTTCGCCTAGTTTTATATTTTCGCCGGTTTTTTGGATTACGGGGTTAATCATCTCTTTGGCGTCCGTTCGCATTGTGTCTATGCCGTCCACGCCCCGCGCCAGAGCTTCGTCCGCGAGTTTTTGCAACAAAGCTAAAAAATCCTCATTCTTAGATACGAAGTCAGTTTCGCAGAGTAGAGAGACAAGTACAGCTTTGCGGCTGTCTGGGGATTTTTTTATTACAACCGCGCCGTCCTTGACCTCTCGGTCTCCTTTTTTAAGGGCAATTTCCGAACTTGTTTTCTTGAGTATTAGCAGGGCTTTTTTTATGTCGCCCTCTGCTTCCAGGAGGGCCCGCCGACACTGCATAATGGAAATTCCGGTAGTGTCTCTAAGCTCTTTCACCATTTCCGTTGTAATAGTCTCTAGGTTTGCCATAGAAGAGTTTGCCATGGAGATTTAGGCGGGGACCTTGGCGGCGATGGGGGCGGCGGATTGGCCCTCGCGATAAGCTTGAACCACCGTTGCGGCGAAGAAGGCGATGGAAGGAATAGCGGCGTCATTGCCGAGGATTGGGTAATCAATGCTGGAGATATCCGAGTCCGAATTAAGGAGACCGATTATCGGTATGCCTTGCTTACGGCCTTCCGTGGCCGCGATATATTCCTCCTTGGGGTCAATAATGAACAGGGCGTCCGGAGCCTTTTTAAGCTCCGTCAGGCCGGAATAATATTTGGAGAGTTTCTCCATCTTTTTCGCCAGCATCAACCGTTCTTTCTTGGTGTATTTTTCTAGATTGCCTTCCTTGCTGTCCTGCCGGTAGGCTTGAAGTTCCGCAATGCGCTTTTTTATTTCTGAAAAATTGCTCAAGGTGCCGCCAATCCAACGTTCAATGACGAAGGGCATATTCAAAGACTCCGCCAGCGTCTTGATTGCGCTCTTAGCCGGGGGTTTAGTGCCGACGAAAAGCACTACCTTGCCGCGAGCGCCCAGAGTTTTGGCAAATTCTGCCGCTCGCTCCAGCATCAGGCTGGTTTTCTCCAGGTCAATGATGTCCGTTTTGTTTTTGGTGGTAAAAATATAAGGCGAGGCGGAAGGATGGCGCCGGCTCCGGCCATAGCCATAATGCGCTCCGGCCACAAACATTTTTTCCACTATGCCACCGTCGGCTGTTTTCGCGTCTGTTTTTTGCATTTAATTAATACATCCCGCAGTTCCACACCGACGGGATTTATGGGAAATATTCTAGCAGAAAGAACCGTTTTGCGCAACCCGTTCCTTTCTGCTATGATAAAAGCCATGCGACAGTCTCGTCTTTTTACCAAAACCAAGAAAGAAGCGCCGGCGGACGAAATATCCCGGAATGCCGAACTCTTAATAAGAGGCGGCTACATCCATAAAGAAATGGCCGGAGTTTACAGTTACTTACCCTTGGGATTTAGAGTGTTAAAGAAAATCGAAAACATAATCCGCAAGGAGATGAATTTGGTCGGCGGGGTAGAAATGAAAACCGCCATTCTCCAAAATAAGGAAATTTGGGAAACAACCAATCGCTGGGACGATAAAGAAGTGGACATTTGGTTTAAAACGAAACTAAAAAATGGTGGCGAAGTTGGTTTATCTTGGAGCAATGAAGAAGACTTTGCCAACATCTTAAAACAATACGTTAGTTCTTATAAAGATTTGCCGCTTTATCTTTATGATTTCAAAGATATTCTGCGAAACGAAACTAGAAGTAAATCAGGCATTTTGCGGGGCCGAGAATTTTATTGGAAGGCGCTTTATTCTTTTGCCCGGGACGAAGCCGAGCACCATGATTTTTATGAAAAGATGAAAGTAGCCTACCAAAATATTTTTAAACGAGTTGGCATAAGCCACCTGACATACCTCACTTTTGCTTCGGGAGGCGCTTTTTCAAAATATTCTCATGAATTTCAAACCATCACTTCCGCCGGGGAAGATACTATATATGTGGGCGAGGACAAAGCTCTGGCGGTCAACAAAGAAGTAATGGAGGACGAAGTACTGATTAGTTTAGGTTTAGAAAAAAACAAGCTGGTGGAAATGAGGGCGATAGAAGTGGGCAATATTTTTACTTTGGGCACTAGCAAGTCGGAAGCGCTGAATCTAAGTTATACGGATAAAAATGGAGACAAAAAGCCTGTATTTATGGGCTCCTATGGCATTGGACTTGGCCGACTAATGGGAACCGTCGTGGAAGTTCTCTCGGATGACAAGGGCATTGTTTGGCCGGAATCCATCGCGCCCTTTGCGGTGCACTTGCTCCGCTTAGGCGAAGACAAGGTAGTCGGACAAACCGCCGAAGATGTTTATCGGAAATTATCGGAGCGGGGCGTGGAAGTTATGCTGGATGACCGGGACAACGTTTCCGCCGGAGAAAAATTTGCCGACGCGGATTTACTTGGCATCCCGCTTCGCGCGGTCATTTCCGAGCGAAGTATTAAAGATGGAGGAGTGGAACTCAAGAAACGCACCGAAGATAAAGGCAAAATTGTTTCTTCGGAAGAATTATTAAAAATGCTAAAGCCTAGTGTAATCCGGCCTGATGCCTATTTTTAAAATGCTAAATAAATTTTACAATTACATTTCCAACGACATCGGCATAGACTTGGGCACCTCCAACACTCTGGTTTATCTCAAAGGCCACGGCATTGTCATCAACGAGCCCTCGGTGGTGGCGGTCAATGTTAAAACCAGTCAGATTTTGGCGGTAGGTGTCAAGGCCAAGGACATGCTGGGCCGAACCCCAGGCCATGTTAAAGCAATTCGGCCGCTGGTGGACGGAGTGATATCCGACTTTGAGGTTACGGAAGAGATGCTCTCTTATTTCATAAACAAAGCGGATAAAATTAAGCCGAAGCTCGCCCGGCCGAGAGTTTTAGTGGGCGTGCCTTCCGGCACCACCAATGTGGAAACGCGGGCGGTTTATGACGCGGCCCGGTCCGCCGGCGCCCGGGAAGTGTATCTTATTGAAGAGCCGATGGCGGCGGCCATCGGCATCCGCTTGCCCATCAAGGAGGCGGTGGGTTCCATGATTATTGACATAGGTGGCGGGACGACCAATATCGCGGTTATTTCTTTAGGCGGCATCGTCCGCTCCAAAAATTTAAAAATCGCCGGCGACCGGCTGAACAACGACATCATTACTTACATGCGGGACGAATTCAAAATGCTAATCGGCGAGCGCACGGCGGAAATGGTCAAAATAGCGATTGGTTCGGTGATTCCGGGCGAATATATGGAGACGGAAGTCCGGGGCCGGGACCTCTTGACCGGCCTACCTCGGGAAGTAGTAGTGACGGATTCCGATATTCGGGAAGCTATGTCGTTGTCCATTAAGGAGCTCGTTGAGGGCGTTAAGGACGTGCTGGAGACCACTCCGCCGGAAATTTTGTCGGACGTGATGCGCGGAGGCATTACCCTCTCCGGCGGTGGCGCCCTTATCGCCGGCTTGGACAAATTGCTGGAGGGCGCGCTCAAAATCCCCGTCTATGTAGTGGAGGACCCGCTCTCCGCGGTGGCCCGGGGGACAGGCGTGGTCTGGGACGATCTGGCTCTGTATCAGGATGTGCTGATAGGCAATCAAGATGAGCTACCTCCAAGATAAAAAAATAAAAAGGAGAAAATTCTGGAGCATTTTCTCTTTGATCTTATTTTTGCTGATAATAATTTACTTTCGCGCTGGGATTTATCGCACCCTGGCTTTTGCCGCCTCCTCCGCCTTCCGGCCGGTTTTAATCGCAGGCGATAAAATCGGAGATAAATTCGGGAATCTCAGTCTCATTTTCCGGAATAAAAGCGCCCTTAAGCGGGATAACGATAATTTAAGGAGCGAGCTTGACGGCTTCCAGGGCCGTTTGGCTAATTACGAAGCAGTGCTTGGGGAGAACGAGGAATTGAAGGAAATCTTGGGGCGGAAAAAGGAAAACCGAAACATAATTATCGCGGCTATTTTGGCTAAGCCCAGTCAAAGCGCTTATGATACCCTGCTCCTAGATGTCGGCGGGAAGGATGGAGTAAGAGAGGGGAACCGCGTATTCGGCCGAGGGGATGTGCCCCTGGGCCGGGTGGCGGAAGTTTATCCTGGCTTCGCCAAGGTGGTTTTGTTTTCCAGCCCCGGCGAAAAAACCGAAGTCGCGCTTCCCGCCGGCATCTTTATGGAGCTTGTCGGCCGGGGCGGGGGGAATTTTGAAATAATCCTGCCCCGGGATTTAGTTCTGCCCCCGGGGGCAGAAGTGGTTATGCGAGGCATTAATCCCTACCCGGTGGCCATAGTGGAGAAAATAATTTCCGACCCGCGAGATTCTTTCCAAAAAGCGCTCCTCTCCTCGCCAGCCAATGTGCAGGAACTAAAGTTCGTGGAAGTGGAGTTGTAATATAACTAATTATTTGACTTTGACTTTATCAAACTAAAGTACTTTAGTTAACTAAAGTAAAGAGATGGAAACTAAAGTTTGTCAAAATTGTAAAAATGAGTTTGTAATTGAGCCAGATGATTTTGGATTTTACGAGAAGGTGGGCGTGCAAGCTCCCGGACTATGTCCTTCCTGCCGGGCACAATTGCGGCACATATTTCGCAATGAAAGGAATTTTTACAAAAGAAATTGTGACTTGTGCGGTGAAAGCATGATCACGATATGGTCGCAAAATAAGAAAACCCTGGTGTATTGCGTACCTTGCTGGTGGAGTGATAAATGGGATGCGAAGAGTTTCGCTTTAGAGTATGATTCTGGCCAAGATTTTTTTAAGCAGGCTGGAGAGTTGTATCAAAAAGTTCCCAAACCGGCCCTAGTGGGTATGCGAAATCTTGATTGCCAATACGTTAATTATGTAGCCGATTGTAAATGTTGCTATATGATTGTCGAGTCCTCAAACAATGAAGATTGTATCCATTCATATTGGATTCAAAAAACAAAAGATTGCGTAGATGTTTCTTTTACTCATCAAGTAGAGTTGTCCTATGAATTA
>MFVV01000019.1:0-3770 GCA_001786225.1 Candidatus Nomurabacteria bacterium RIFCSPLOWO2_12_FULL_46_14
TAATGGTTTCCCTCGGGGTGTCCAACACCAGAATGGAATTCTACGGCACCAGAACCGGCCAAGGGGATGTATGCATGGCGCAGGCATTTATGGGCCAAGCCGCGGCACACGCTAGTGTCAATCACGATACTCTCTCTATCGTGAACGGAGCTCAAAACGCTTACGGCACCTCATACTGGGATTCTTCTACGGACACGGGTTACGACTATATTGAGACTAATCTGACTGCGGAGAGTCTTACCGAAGAACAAGTACAGATAGCCTGGGTGAAAACTACTGTCATTGCCTCTAACGATTTCCTGCCTTCTGTAACCGCGCAAGTTTATGATTACGAAACAGATTTGGGAGAAATTTTGCGAGCTTTGAAAATACGTTACCCGAATATAAAACAAGTATTCTTATCCAGCCGTATCTGGGGCGGGTATACGATAACCGGTTCCCATCCGGAGCCTTACGCCTATGATGACGGCTTCGCCGTCAAGTGGGTGATACAGGCGCAGATTGACCAAATGCGCAACGCTGGCGTGGTAGTAGATGCCCTTGCCGGTGACCTAAATTATTCTGATGGCACAGCTCCTTGGGTGGCTTGGGGGCCGTATCTCTGGGCTGACGGGACCAATGCTCGCTCGGATGGTCTGACTTGGGTTACCGGTGACTTCGACGACGACCTTATTCACCCCGACTGCGACGGCGTAGACAAGGTCGCGGACGAACTGATGGAATTTTTCCTAAACTCCGAACATACGGCGCTTTGGTTCCTGGACCCTCTAACCGAAACCACCGCTCCAACTGTAGCTATAACCGTACCCTCAACCGGCGCCACCATCACCGGGTCTGCAGTTACCCTTACCGCCACCGCCTCCGACAATGTGGGAATCGTGGGCGTCCAGTTTAAATACGACACCACCAACAACATCGGAGCGGAAGATACATCCTCGCCCTACACTCTCAATTGGGATACTACTGCGGTTGCTGACGGAGCGCACACCATTATCGCTGTGGCGAGAGATGCGGCAAGTAATTCTACTACTTCTACTGCAATAAATGTCACCATCGACAACACCGGTCCTACTTTGGTCGAAGTGACTGCCGTAACTACTCCAGCATCAGACACTACCCCAAGCTATACTTTTTCTTCCAACGAAGCGGGAACTATCACCTACGGTGGTTCTTGCACCAGCGCTACCACGAGCGCTACTAGTAGCAACAACACAATTACCTTCAGCGCTCTCGCCGAAGGCACCTATACGAACTGCACCATTACTGTCACCGATGCGGTGAGCAACGCTAGCACCCCCTTGGATGTCAGCGACTTTACCATAGATACCACCGAGCCTGTCCGTTCCGCTGCCGCTCCTTCCGGCGCTCTCTCTTCCGGCACAACTTCTACAAATTTAACTCTCACTACTAATGAAACAGCCACTTGCAAGTATGACACTACAGCCGATACCGCTTACGCCTCTATGGATACCACTTTTACTACTACCGGTAGCACCTCTCACTCTTCTTCGGTCAGCGGTTTATCGGACGGCAATACTTACACCTATTATGTCCGCTGTACGGATTCTGCCGGCAATGCCAATACCTCCGACACCATCATCAGCTTCTCCGTGGATGTAGTTGCGGACTCCACTCCCCCAGTCCGTTCTAGTGGGACGCCATCGGGAGCGTTAGCTTCAAGCACTACTTCTACAAACTTAACTCTGACTACTGATGAAGCAGCTACTTGCAAATATGACACCACCTCCGGTACGGCTTATGCTTCCATGTCCGGAACTTTTGACACTACTGGGAACACTAGTCATTCCGAACCGATTTCCGTATCCAGTGGCAACTCTTACAATTATTATGTGCGATGTACGGATGGTAATAATCCCAATACCACCGACTACACCATAACCTTTAGTGTGACTGCGGCCAGCGCTCCGGCGGCTCCGGCGGGGGCGGTAGCAATTGCGTCCTCTACTCCCTCAAAATTAATAATGCAAATGGCGCAAAACTCAATCTTGGACTGTTTGCCGGGGGATAATTTCAGCCGACTTACCGGTTCATCCTGTTCGGCTATTTACCCCGCCGGTGTGGACATGGCGGGACAAGTTATTTCTTCTCCCTCCATTCTCACTATTCCCAATCCCCTCCTGCCTATGCCCAATCTCTCGTTGCTCACTGCTAACAAGACCATTCTGAAAACCGGCTCCCGGGGAGACCCGGTAAGAGAATTACAAAAATTCCTTAACTTAGTTCTCGGCTCTAGTCTGGCCCAAGACGGCATCTTGGGTCCAAAGACCTCTGCCACCGTCAAACTATTTCAAAAAGAAAACGGTCTAGTCCCAGATGGCTTGGTGGGACTTTTGACTAAAGAGAAAATGGGGGGCTACTGGAAACAAGATAAGTCAGAAGCACAAAATTAACTGTTTCTATGATATAATTCCAATAATTTTACTAATTAATTTAGATTATAGATATATTCAATTTTCATGCTTAAATCCAAAGATTTTTTATACGATTTGCTGGCGGTGCTGGCTCTGGCCACTACTTTAGCTCTGGCGCTAACCGCCTCCGAGCTCCGCCAGTCCCAACTAGGAGAAGCGGAAGCCACGGTCGTCTCCGAGCGGGCGACGCACGCCGGTCCCAACCAACCGGCCGGATATTTGCCCGTGTTCGTCTTGGGCGGCTCAACTACTAATCCGGATGTGGAAAATCCAAATTTTTTGGTGGCTGGCCGTGCATCAGCCGGCGGCGCCTGGGATATTAACGGCGGGCCGGTCAGTCAAGATGGCAATCGGGTAGAATCTGTTGATGCGGACGGCGCATTGGACGGCAAAGCCTTGAGAAAGTGGATGTTCGCCGGGGATAACTCCGGCTTTCATGGCGCTCTGATTACTCAAAATTTATCTACTTGGATTCCGCCGGAATGGTCAGCGCCCTTAGGCACCCCTCGTTCCTATTACTGGCGAGTCAGATTCCGTTTAAGTTCTGATTATGAGCAGCATCCGGGGCGCGTAAAGATTTTTGGCTATCTCGGCAGTGCCGATACGGGCCATATAGGAAAAAGTGATTACATAGTAAGTTTTTGTATGGGTTGTCAGGACAATAATAAAATTCAATGGGCCCCGCAAAATACCGGCACCGATCAAGTTACTTTATTCAGGACAACCGCGGCCACTCCGCCTAATGCCAGAGAAGTCTGGTGGGATATTGAAACTTTGGTGACAACCGAATCGACGACTGGCGCCAATGACGCCAGCGTTAAGATGTGGGTTAATGGCGAATTATTTATGGAGCATAATAACCGCGGCTGGTATCCGGGTATGAACGGATTCCAGGGCCCGCTATATTACGGCGGTTCTAATTTTACTGTGACCGTGCCCAGTTTTTACATTGATTATGATATGTATTATATCGGCGCCCCCGCGCCTATTCCCCCCGACACTCCGCCCACCACTCCCGGGGGCTTAACTGCCACCGCCGTCTCCATAAGTCAGATTAATCTCTCCTGGACAGCGAGCACGGATGATGTGGGAGTTAGTGGCTACAATGTTTACCTCAACGGCAGTCCGCTGGCCACTACTTCCGACACCAGCTATTCTTCCACCGGTCTATCCGCCTCCACTACCTATACTTATACCGTCTCCGCCTACGATGCCGTGGGCAATCTCTCGGAGCAGTCGGGGAGCGTTTCGGCTACAACTGACGCTCCTCCGCCCTCACCTTCTCCGGATACTACTCCCCCCAACACTCTGCCACCTCCCACTCCAACACCTATTACC
>MFVV01000019.1:3808-7628 GCA_001786225.1 Candidatus Nomurabacteria bacterium RIFCSPLOWO2_12_FULL_46_14
TAATTCCGCTCCGGTATCTCCCAATGATGAAACCGGCCTACCCTCTATTACTTCTCTGATGGTCTACGGCTGTCTGCCGGGCTACCGCTTCAGCCCGACTACTGGCTTGGCTTGCCCGTCGGAAGTAATTTCGGCAGGGCAAGCGACTCTCGCTCCTTCTCCCGACGTTTCAGTCGGGACTCTGACCTCCAACACAATATCGGAGCGTCGGAGCTACAATCTGGGTTCTACTACTTTGAGAAACGGCTCAAGGAGCGAAGCCGTAAAAGAACTGCAGAGATTCTTGAATGACACGCTCAATCTGGGACTTAAATTGGACGGCATCTTGGGGCCGAAGACCATCGCGGTAATCAGAAAATGGCAGAGAGATAATGGCTTGGTCTCGGATGGCCTAGTGGGGCCTAGGACGAAGGCGAGGATGATGGAGGTGGGGAGATAAAACTTAATCGAAGGTAAGATTGACAAAACAGTGGCGCCTTGCTTCCTCAAATTCCTTGCGCGATTATCTGCGTGATACTTGCGCGATTGTTTTTTATACGGTAATATTAAAATATATGTTCCAACCAAAGTTGACGCTCCGAATCGCGATATTTATGAGGTGCAGAATTATCTCAAAGCTCTCCGATATATTGAACAGGTTGTTCAAAAAAAACAACCGCTCAGCGAGAGAGTTGTGTTGAAAATCCACAAACTTGTTACCGATAAAACCTTGCCAGATGAGCAATGTGGTAAATATCGCAAAGGACAGATATTTGTCGTGAAGCGTTTGACTGCTTAAATTTAATAATATACAATGGGGGGGTGGAAATATCACCTTTCCATTAAACATACCTACCTACCTACGGGAGGCAGGTTGATATTATGGCTACCGACAACCTTATTGTCAAGTTATACCAATCCCCAAAGACAATCCTGACCACTAAGGATATTGCTTTGATTTGGAAGGAAACCAATCCAGTCAATCTTATCTCAAAAATCAAGTATTATGCCAAACAGGGGTCATTGATTCGTCTGACTCGCGGGGTTTTTGCTAAGGACAAAAATTATAACGCAAAAGAACTGGCCACCAGCATTTATACTCCGTCATACATCAGTTTTGAAACAGTCCTCCGAGAAGCCGGGATTATTTTCCAACATCACGACTCAATTTTTGTAGCCGGTCCCTATCCTATGACTAAAAAGGTTGACGGCCACACTATTACCTTTAGAAAATTAAAGGACAGCGTTCTCTACAACGCCATCGGTGTTAATAATGAAAAAAATTACAGCATCGCCACGTCGGAGCGAGCCTTCCTGGATACCATTTATTTATCCTCTAAGTTTTATTTTGACAACCTGCGCTCTATTAATTGGGAGGTGTGTTTGGAACTCGCAAAAATTTACGATAATAAGCAATTAATAAAACGCCTAAAAAAATATCAGACCTACTATCAAAAACATGCTTAATAAAGAAAAACACCAGCTCATTATGGGACAAATTCTCCGAGACATTTACTCGGACACTTCCATCTCGCCCCTCATTGGATTCAAGGGCGGTACCTGTGCTTATCTTTTCTATGGTCTAAAAAGATTTTCGGTTGATTTAGATTTCGATTTATTTTTAATCGAGGAAGCCACTCAAAAACTAGTCCATAAAAAAATCCACGACATATTGAGAAAATACGGAGATATCAAAGACGATTACATTAAGCAAAACACTATTTTCTTCTTACTCTCTTATGGCGATGCCGATTACAATATAAAAATTGAAGCGAATATGAGAATATTCGTGCCTGATATTAAAGAACACTACGAAGTAAAAGAATATCTTGGAATTTCCATGCTTGTAGGTTCGAAAGATTATCTCTTTGCCAGCAAACTCGCGGCTCTAACGACTCGAGGCAAAACAGCCACGCGAGATATTTACGATGTCTGGTTCTTTGGCATGAATCACTGGGATATAAATGCCGAAGTGATTAAAGCTCGAACTGGCAAAACAATCAAGGGTTATATGGCTGATTGCATCCTTGCTGTCGAAGCGGTTAAAGACAATGAAATCTTGCGAGGACTAGCCGAGCTTCTGCCGGGTGAAAAGGAAAAAGCGTGGGTTAAAACTCATCTACGAAAAGAGGTCGTCTTCCTACTCCAGAACTACCAGTCGGTATTAAAGCCTTAAGCCTGCAAATTAAGATACTTTATTTATCCACAGAAGAAGTGTAAAAAGGTTGGTTATTTAATGTTATAGGTTATAATGATAAGGATGCTTTCTAAAGTGAAAATTTTCTCTAGGAAAATCTTTTACCACAAGAATAAGACAATAAAATATTTTTTGTCTATTGTGATGGTGTTTGGATTGATTCTCAATGGATTCGTTTCTATTTTTTCAATTTCTCGTCCTGTCAATGTGGAAGCCGCCGATACTACCCATAAGCGTATTGAAACATTCACTACTGATGGCACCTTTACCGTACCTTCTGGAGTAACTTCGGTAACATTTGAGGGTTGGGGCGGAGGTGGAGGAGGGACTACTAATACTGGCGCAGGCGGAGGTGGAGCTTATATGATAAATGCTGATGTAAGCGTTTCCGCGACACAGGAATATATCATAACTGTGGGAACAGGTGGAGCGGCAGGCGGTTCGGACGGTGAGGACACAACAGTATTTAGGGATCCCACAACTTATCTTCAAGCCAAAGGGGGTAAGGGGGGAGGAGCTAATGGAGGAACGGGAGGTAAAGATACTGATGGTGTCGGAGATTCCGGTTTTGACGGCGGCGACGGCAATCAAGGGACAGGCTCTCGGATAAGCGGCGGAGGAGCAGGAGATGAAGGAAATGGCGGTAGTGGCGTGGCTGGTGGTACGGCCGGAAACTTTTTTGGTGGCATGGGAGGACTAATAACAAACATCAGTAGACATTACAGCGGGGGCGGAGGTAGTACAAGTGCGGCTCAGGATGCCGGTCGGGAGGGATTGGTGCGCGTAACCTATGATTTGGACTTAGGGGCTAACTTTCCGGTAATCAAATCTCGTAATTGGGGAAGAACGGTTGGTACCAGCCATGCCATTAGAATGCCTTCGGGGATAACTGCGGGAGACTTGCTTATAATTATATTTGCCGCGGATGATGATGGCGTTGTAGATACGCATAGTATTGACTCCGGGGGTTGGGCCACATTGGACACAGACAACAATCCAAGTCAATTGGTAACGAGCTCGGTCTTTTATAAAATCGCCGCGGGTGGTGATACCGCTACAGTAACCACCAGCGGCGTATCGGAAGAAGCCACTCATTTTAGTTTGCGCATAGCCAATGGTGGAACTCCAACCTCCAGTAGCGCCAATGGTTCTAGTACCAACCCGAATCCGCCAAACCATGATGCGATAAGTACTGCCGATTATTTGTGGATTGCCATATCGGCAAGAGACATGAGTAACGCGACTGGTCCAGATCAGGTTACGGAAAAACCCACTGGATATTCTGACTTTCTCTATCTCAACTCGGGTGCCAGTAATAGCGCGGGAGTAGATGTGGCTATGGCTACAAAACATATAGCGGCGGACCAAGTTGAGGACCCGGGTGTCTTCACTGCGGCTACAGAACAATGGGTCACTTTCACCATCGCGGTGCCGTATGATGACAATGACAATCCGCTTGTTTCTTCCTTCTCCCCCACCGACAACGCCACCGGGGTCTCCGCCACCGCCAACTTAGTTCTCACTTTCAACGAAGCGGTGGACGCGGAAGCGGGCGCGGACAATGACATCACCATCAAAACTACAGTGGGTGACACCACAATTGAAACCATTGACGCGCAAGACGCGAAGGTTACCGGCACCGGC
>MFVV01000020.1 GCA_001786225.1 Candidatus Nomurabacteria bacterium RIFCSPLOWO2_12_FULL_46_14
CGGCACTCCGACAGGTTTTAGTGTTTCCGGAGGAGTTTCCTCCGTAGGAACTTCTTCTGGAGGTAAAGCCGGAGCCGTGGCTTGCTCTCCTAAAGAAATTCTTCCATCTACCAGCCTTTCCGCCAGAGCACTTTCGTTAAGAGACAAATCCCCGAATTCAAATACTCTTTTTCCTCCTTCCTCGGTAATTTCTTTAATGATGTAAACTTTTCCAGTCTTTGTTATTTTTATTTTAGTCCCCACTGCTAAATTTACCAGAGCAGTGGCGACTTCGGTGTTTTCAGGCGGTTTATCTTTTGGTTGCATTGCCCTAATTAAACTATTCTTTAATCTATTAATCAATAGTTCCTAATCTCTTTTCTTTATATTATACACTAAAAATTAATCAGAGTCAAATTTTTGTTTTCCACAGGAGAGCGGGGAGGGGTTGACTTTGAGCCCCCTCTGGGCTACCCTTTTAGTATCCCCGGACAGAAGCACGACAGACCCCGCCGAATGCCGAAAAGACAGTAACCATCGCAAGACTTTTTTCCCCAACTAACATCGGGGACACAGCACAATATCTTTTGGTCGTCCTGTAATTTTAGCCTTATTTTTAGGGCTATAAAAGGACTTGCGATACAAGTTAGGCATATAAAACCCCACCTAAAACCATCGGTTCGCATCTGTCTTTCCCTGCTTTTAGGGCTTCTTTTACATACTAGTCCCGCCCAGGCGGGATTTTTGTCTTCTATGCTGGGGCAAGAAGCCTCTGCAGACATCCTCTCCAATATTTCAGTAGAAGAGACCGGCAACTCTCAAACCATGGCTCTTTTGACGCCTAGTGGCGCTTCTACCCTTATTTTCCAAGATAAAAAAAGCAAAAAGGCGGATAAAATAGACGAAAACACGGAAGTAAGCCTTTCTGGCAATGCCCTAGTGCCCACTGTCCGGGAGGTGGCTTCCGGCACTGGTGGCGGCGAGAGCGCCCCTTTTATCGACACCAGCATCTATGTGGTGCGGGAGGGCGACACCCTTTCCCAAATAGCCGAAATGTTTGATGTTTCCCAGAACACCATTCTCTGGGCCAATGATATGAGACGGGGCGATGCCATCAAAGAAGGCGATGTTCTCCTCATTCTGCCGGTGTCGGGCATAGAACACACGGTCAAAAAGGGCGAAACCCTGAAAGGCATTGCCGGCAAATACAAGGTGGAGGTGGAGGAGATACTTTTGTATAACAATCTAGCAGAAGGGGCTACTCTGGCTCTCGGCGACAACTTAATAATCCCCGGAGCGGAAATGTTTGATGAAACGCCCAAAAGCTCCGGCAAGAGCGCTCCCAAGTCCCAAACTAATTTGAAAAATATCAGTGGCTATTACATCAATCCTCTGCCGGTCGGCCGCAAGACCCGGGGCATAACCAATTCTCATAAGGGTGTGGATATTGCCTCCCCTACTGGCACGCCCATCTACGCCGCCGCTCTCGGGCGGGTAAGCCTGGCGCGAACCGGCTACAACGGCGGTTTCGGCACCATGGTGGTCATAGAGCACCCCAACGGCACGGAGACTCTCTACTCCCATATGTCGCGGTTGAATACCTTTACCGGGGCCCAAGTAGCCCAAGGGGAGGTTATAGGCTATGTGGGCTCTACCGGCCGCTCTACCGGCCCGCACCTCCACTTTGAGGTCCACGGCGCCAAGAATCCTTTGAATTAGCTAAATCAAAAACACCTTCTAAGGGGAGAAAAAACCATGTCCGGCGGAGCAAGGTATGCCAAGAGAGAGTTTTTATTCTAGAAAGGTCAGGGCAATCATAGCCAAGACGCCCGCAATAACCGCCATTATCTGGAGCAAAGAATGCTCTATTTTTTTTGTTTTTTGCAGTTCCGGAATAAGGTCAGCCAAGGCCACATAGATAAACCCTCCCGCCGCCATGGGCAAAATCAAGCTTATAAAAGACCCTAACATTTCCCCAAAAATAAGGGCGATAATAGTGCCCAAAACGGCAGTCAGGGCAGAAAGAAAATTGAGCCACAAGGCGCGCCTGCGGCTGTAGCCCGAGTGCAAAAGCACCGCAAAGTCGCCTATCTCTTGGGGTATCTCGTGGAGGATTACGGCCAGAGTGGTGGCTATGCCCACCGGCGCGCTGACCAAGAAACTCACTCCGATAATTATGCCGTCAGTGAAGTTGTGCACGCCGTCGGAGAACAACACCAACTTACCCACCGGCTGCAGGTGGGGCGTGTCCTCGTCTTCTCCATGGTGATGCCAATGCAGAAACTTTTCTATAATGAAAAATATAAAAATTCCCAAGATTACCAGAGTGCTCGGCAATATGCCGGTAGATTCCTCCAGGGCTTCGGGAATTAGATGGATAAAAGCGTCGCCCAAAAGAGCGCCGATAGCCAAGCTGGTAAAAATAAAAATATATTTTCGCAAGACGGCTTCTCTCAAAGAAAGAAAAAAAGCTCCTACCAACGAAACCAAACTAACCGCGACGACGCTCATGAGCGCGTAAATGTATGTAGCCATGCCGAATCATTATAGCATAGGCATATTCTGGTGCGGGATAGGCGAATCGAACGCCTGACCACAGTTTGGAAAACTGTCGTTTTACCACTAAACTAATCCCGCCTACGCGAGAATTCTATCATAAAACTCTTTTTTTCAAAGCCATGCTTGAAATTACTTTTTTAAAAGACTATCATTCCAGATATGAACTTAGAAGAACCAAAGGGCAAGAATCCGCCGGAAACTACAACCAGAACTTTGCCGACGGGATGGGCGAAAGTCATCAATGAAACTTTTCAGGTAGAAGAAGGCGGGAGGGAGGATTTGATTTTGGAGCGGGTTAATATAATGAAGGCGTTCGAAAAATTGCTCAAAGTTAATCCTTATTGGGTGGATATTTTGATACATCGCTTAGAAGGCAGTTCTCACCAAAAAATTGCCGAGAGATTCAATCTTCCTAAGTATAAAATAAGAAATGATTTAGAGAGAGCCAGAAATCGGCTATTTGATTTTATGGGCGTAGAATTTGATTTCGAACGCCGTGATCCTTTTTATGCAATTTTGCGAGACAAACTGCTCTAGCTTTTTAAATTTTTCTATTCCTCTTCCACCACCACCGTGCCGAAGAAAGTCGGGCCTAGGTGATTGTGATATTTCCACTCCCCGGCGATATCAAACTTAAAGGACCAGGATTCGCCCGGCAGTACTCCCCTACAGGCGTCAAAAGTACTACCCAGGCATCCTCCCGTCGTCGGATAAACCGCGTGGGTCGGGTGCATGGCCGAGGCCGGCCACATGGATTTATCGCTTTCATTCTTCCAAGTGACTGTATCCCCTACTTTTACCGTGAGGGTGCTAGGCGCGAAGCCGGTATCGCTGTAAGTTATTAAATTTTCATTTACCACTTCGGTATTTGTCGTTTCTTCTTGCGGCAGAGCGGCCGGCAGTTCTTCGTTAGGCGCCAGCACTTCTTCTTTTCTTAGCAACAAGAAAATTCCTAAAGCAACCAAAACCAAAACAATAACCCAAATTAATTTTTTACTCATTTTGTATTTCTTTAGCTTGGCCAATTACTTAATAATTTTTTTTCGGCCAGGAATCGGCTAAAATGGCTATTGCTCCAGCCAGGAGGCCTATATCCCTCACGGTTATGTCGGTAATCCCGCTCACCGCCAGGACTATCAATATGTGGACTCCCGCCACGAGGGCGGCCAGCCATGTCAGCCAACCCACCAATAACATAACTCCGATGACAATGTCTAAGATTGCCGTCCCCAACATCGCCTGCTCGATGGGTACCGGCAGAAGCCCGGCGGCCCACGGTTGCAAGTATCCGCCCCAAGCCTCCGGCTGTTTCAGAATGAGAACGCCAATCCACAAAAAGGTTATGGCCAGGCCGACTCTTAAAATGTGGAAGGATGTTTTGCTCATAATTATCCTAAGCCGCCAGACTCAAGTTTTTTCTCTCTTCTCGCGCATTTACCGCCTTGTCGTTCGAAAAAACTTGAGTCTGGCGGCTTAAATAGCGACACTAATTAAAATTATAATACCCTGGAGCCAGATTGTAAATGCGGACATCAGACACCAGAAACACCAGGCGCGGACAACCCGCCATTGAAGGTAGGTAAAGAAGAGGGACGCCAGCGAAGCCAAAGCCACAAGTATTTTAAGCGCGAGGCTTAAAAAATTCTCCGCTCCTACCTCAATTACCAACAGGGCGGAGATTACGGAGATGGCGATGTAGGCCAATAATCCCAAAATGTCATTGGGAACAAAGAAAATTTTACTATAGGCGCTCCCGAGGACAGCCTCACAGCCGCCGCCAATGGGGCAAACCGGCTCCTCGGCGGCCAGACGCATCTTAATAAGATAAACCGTTTCGCTTATGCCTATCGCCGAGAGTGTAAAAATTAACGCAAATGTTGTCATGTCGGGCCGCTGGGAATCGAACCCAGTCTAAACGCTCCCAAAGCGCTTGTACTACCGGTATACTACGGCCCGCTTCCGCTCGCCGGAGCGAGCTTCGGCAGGCAAGCCCGCTTCAGGAGTTCGCGCAGGAGAGTGTTATTACTCTATCACAAAACTATGTCCTTGACGACTTTTATTCGGGCACGCTTGTTCTGTAAGTCTAAAAATACTACCAGCAAATCTACCTGCCATTCCATATCATCATATTTGTCTTTAGACAAAAGATAAGTTTGAATCGCCCGGGACATCCTTTTGAGTTTCCAGGGATGCATATTGTCTTCCGGGTTATATTCGTCTGTTTCGCGTGAAACCCTGTCCAAATTATTTCTAGTGACTGATTTAACCTCTATGAAGTATATTTTTCCATCTTTTTGGGCGACTATATCTAGTTCGCCCCATTTCTTTGTGTAATTTCGGTCTAAAATAGAAAAGTTATGTTTCATAAGAAACTTTACGGCCACATTTTCACCAATTTCACCTATTTTTTGTTTTTCAGAAGTAAAAACTTTTGGCATTTATGGAGTTTCATATAAAACAAGTTTCATATGAAACATAAGTGATATTTTTAATGTCTTTTATTAAAATACTCTTATTTTACAAGCTATTTTAGATAAAACCCTCTTCTAAGAGACATAATTCCCAGTGTCTTTTATAAACATTACTAACATAGTTATCCCCACTTTTTGCAAAAACCTTGTATTTTAAGAATTTACTAAAGGACATTAAAAACTTGTGCGGCCAGGGAGAATCGAACTCCCGTCTCATCCTTGGCAAGGACGTGTTCTACCACTAAACCATGGCCGCGGAAAATTTTTCCTATTAATTATATAATCGGATATAGTATAATATTTTATATATATTTTTGCAATCATAATATAAGTTTATAAAATAAGGCTAATTTGCTAATTCCGAAGAAGTAGTGTAAAATAATCATTAAATTATTAATTAATTTCAAAGCACCCGTGGTGAAATGGATATCACAACAGTCTTCGGAACTGTCGTTGGGGGTTCGAGTCCCTCCGGGTGCACCACAAAAGCTTCATGACAAATTATCAAAATCTAATATCAAAAATACCCAAAGAAGTTTCTCGTGTAACTCAAACTCTCGAAAAGGCCAGTTTTGAGGCCTTTTTGGTCGGTGGTTGCGTGCGTGACTTGGTAATGGGTAAAGAGCCAAAAGACTGGGATGTAACTACTAACGCCAAGCCGGAGCAGATTATGGAGCTTTTTGAAAAGACGGTTTATGAAAATGCTTTTGGCACAGTGGGAGTTATCGTTTCACGCGAAACAGAGCCCAACCTAGTTATTGAGATTACCCCTTATAGAATTGAAGAAAAATATAGTGATTTCAGGCATCCGGACGAAGTTAAATTTAGCGAAAAACTGGAGGACGACCTTAAAAGACGTGATTTTACTGTAAATGCACTAGCTTTAGGTAAAGGACCCGCCCAAAGTATAAAGGACATTGAGTCGGACTGGCATCTAACGGACATGTTTGGTGGTCTAAAGGACATAGAGAACAAAACCTTAAGGACAGTAGGGGAACCGGAGAAACGTTTCCAGGAGGATGCCTTGAGGATGATTCGAGCGGTGCGCTTCTCTTTACAGCTTGGTTTTTCTGTGGCGTATGAAGCAAGCGAAAGTATTGCCAAAAACGCGGACTTAATCCAGAAAATTTCCAGAGAAAGAGTCCGGGATGAATTCAAGAAAATAATAATGGCAGATACGCCCGCCGCCGGTGTTTTAATGCTTTCTAAATTCGGCCTACTTAAACATATTATTCCGGAGCTCTTAGAGGGGATAGGCGTGGAGCAATCGGGAGAGCATGTTTACAATGTCTGGGAACACTTACTCCAGGCACTCCAGCATGCCGCCGACAAAAATTGGCCCTTAGAAATAAGGCTGGCCGCGCTTTTCCACGATATCGGCAAGCCCAAGACTCGCCGTAATACCCCTACCCAGCCTCCCCCTACTGTAGGGGGAGGAGAAAGAAGGGGGTATAAAAAGTACACCTTCTACGGTCATGAAGTGGTCGGCGCACGGATGACCAAAAAGATAATGGAACGGCTAAAATTTGCCAACAAAGAAATTGAACTGACGGAAAAGCTGGTGCGGAACCACATGTTCTTCTCCGACCCGGAAAAAATCACTCTCTCCGCCGTGCGGCGGATAATCGTCAAGGTGGGCAGAGATAATATTTGGGACTTGATGAATGTCCGGGAGTGCGACCGAGTGGGCATGCGTAAAAAAGAAAAGCCCTACCGCTTGCGCAAATATTTTGCCATGATTGAGGAAGCCCTACGGGACCCTATCTCCGTGGGCCAGCTTACGATTGACGGCAACTTTATGCAAAAAGAACTTGGGATTTCGCCCGGGCCAAGAATGGGTTGGATTCTCCATGCGCTTTTGGAAGAAGTTTTAGACGCGCCGGAGAAAAATACGGTGGAACATTTGAGCGAGCTAGCTAAATCTCTAGATATGTTGGGCGACGCGGAACTTCGGGCGCTAGGGGAGAGAGGTAGAGAGAAAAAAGAAGAATTGGAAGACGAAGAAGTGGCCAAGCTCCATCAAAAGCACGGAGTGGATTAATAAACCTCCTGCTGGTAGCAGGTCTCGCAGTAAACTGTCTCCGGCCGGTCTGGTGCATATGAGGTTTCGAATTTCATCGGACAAGGTTTATTATTATGGTTGTGATGGCTGGTTTTTTCACACATACATGCGCGATGCCAGAGCTTGCGAGGATTCCTTTTCGCCATTCGGTCTTGGTGCCGGCATTCAAAGTCTTTACGGGGTAGAGGAATACCCATTCTTTTATAAAAATCAAATTCGCCTTTTGTAATTCTAAAATTCTTTTTGCAGTCCTTGCACACTAAGATTTCTTTTAAAATTTCCTCTGAAACCTCTGAAATAGTTTCGGGTATTTCGTTTTCTTTTATGGTTTCTTTGCCATAAGTGCCAGTAGTTTGGTTTTGCCAAGGAAATCCAATATCCTTTGCTTCTTTTTCGATAATCGGATAATAATTATAGCCTAAAGTTTCATTAAAACCGAAAGGAGCAAGTTCTGGTGGGAAAAATTGTCCGCAAGTCCCTTCTTTTTTCATTTGTGTGTCTATTTGTTTTTTGATTTTTTGGTATTCCTCTTTTTCGTATTCTTTATTTAAAATCATGTATTGACCTTTGCGTATGGCATTGCATCCGATAGCGCTGGTAAGGTTGTGGCAATTTTCAGAGTATTCAACCTCGTTGGAATAGAACACATAAGCGCAATTTTTACATTTACTGCTTTGTAAAATACCCATCATGTTGTAACAAAGTTCATTTTTATAATAAAAATTATTGCAATCCATACTATCTATTGATTCTTCCGCGTCAGCCATATAAGAACAATTTTTTGTGCCAGTTGTGTCAAAAACCATTATGCCATCATAGCAATTATGCATATAATCACCAGTTACATTATTGCATTTTGTCTGGGAGGCGTATTTTACAATTATTTTCTTTTTTAGAGTTTCAAATTCTTGTTTTGCTTTTTCTAAATTTTCATAACTAGAAAATATTTCTCCTTTCTTTTTCTCGTATTCTTCCTTGGTGTATTTTACATTCAAAATGGCATTTGAGAGGTTACGTCCATTGGTGCAAAAAATACAATTATTTGAATTGCGTGTGTTGTAGCAAAAAATAAGGTCAGTTGAAGACTGACATTGTTCACAGTACATGCACTTAAAACATTCACGCACATCGATACATTCGTAACAAAGTTCTGACACATGAATAAAGGCGCAATCCACACAACCTTTGCATTTTTGAATCAACCTACTATACATGCAATCTTCATTGTATTCGCCCGCAAAAATTAAATAACAATCTTTATTATCTGATGTTCCATTTGCATATTCAGTTCGGACTGCATTTAGATTCATTAGAGATAATCTCGGCACACTTTTTTGCAATTCTTTATACTGCTCAAAGAATGTTTTGTCCAGATTATATTCTTGAGCGAAACTTTTTGGATCCCATTTATCACTCCACCAACACCCATTGCAATAAACAGTATATTTACTGTCTTTTGAGTACAAGGAAATCATGTCTTTCTTGCAAAGGTCGCAAGGTCTCTTGTAGAAAGTCCTTTCATTTCTAAATGCCAAGCGTCGCATTACACGACAGTCAGGACAATGAAGAGGGGGAACCGTCTTTACCTGTTCGTAAAAAATTAAATCTTCTTTTCTTATCTCAAAATCTTTTTTACAACTTAGACAATTTTTCTGCATAATTTAAATTTTATCACCTCCGAGATTTTACCCCAAGATTTATTCCACGCCTACGCCGTGGCAGGAGAAGTCCTGGAATCCGCCGGTGGGCTCTCGCCAGAGCGCGTAAGTATTCTCAATAGACGAAAAAAATTGCCGTTTGTGCAATTTTTTGACGAACTTCTCCAATTTTTTTTCTTCACCCTCGGCGATGACTTTGATACTGCCGTCGTCCCGAGTAAAAGCGATGCCGACCAGGCCGTAAGAAAGAGCCAAGTCTCGGACCCCCTCCAGAAAATCGGGGCCTAGGCCTTTGCCGGACACTCCGCTTTCTACACGCTTAAGCATTACCTTAATCATAGCACCAAAATCAAAAAACACCTTCTAATGGCCGGCCAAAAATTCTACTGAATTTTTGGCCTAAGACTCCGGCTCGTCAGCCTGCGTACGCCCTTATAAGGTGTTTTTTGATTTTCCGGAACCGGTTGTAATTTTTTCGAACGACAAGGCGGTGACTGCGCGAGGAGCGAGAAAAAATTACAACCGTGAAGGCTATTTTATGAACTTGCCGAACAAGCGAGTGCTCTGGTGGGAGAAATTGAAAAGGACAGCGAGGGTTAGCAGGGCCAGGGCCAGGCCCTGGCTGGCGAAGGAGAGGGGGATGGCGATGACGGCGAAGATTATCGGCACGAAGGTGCGGATGGTGCCGCGCATTATTTCACCTTGGTTTACCTCTGGATTTTTGATAGTCGGAGAATAAAAAACGTAATTCCGCATCATAAAGAGGCAGAGACCGAGCATAATGACATTGAGAGAGAAAATTATTATCGGCAATTCTAAGTCGTTCTGCCGTCCGAGGAGTGCGGTGGAGAAAGGCACCAGGCCGACGAAGAGGAAAAAGAAGGCGTTGATGTTGGTCAGGGTCATATCTATGTTTTTGGCGTAGACGGAGATGAAAAAATGATGCGCCCGCCAGTAATTGAATAGCATGGCGAAGGCCAGGACATAGGAGAGGAAAACCGGCGACATAGAAACCAAGGCCCGCCATAAATCAGTGTTGCCGGCGTCGAGGGGCAAGGGGGGCAGTCGCAAATCAAAAACGAGGATGGTCATCACAATGGCGAAAATACCATCGGAGAGCTGTTCTAGTCTGTTGGGTTTCATATTATTTATAATAACACAAAATTATTAGTTGGCATATTGAGGCCAGGCAATCCAAGAAAAAGAAAAAGGAGAAGAAAATAAATAATATTTTACATTTCAATCATCAAGAAACCTTTAAGACTTTGCGCTAATTTCCCAAATAAATTCAAATAATTTTTTTAGACTGTATGTCAGGTCTGTGGATTGAACAATGAATGACACTGATTCTCTTTTAGTGGAAATTACCCCGACCTTGTTTTCATAAATATATATTGAGGCCTTTAGGTCTGCGTATAATGGTAGGTATTTGATTGACCTTAAATATGCAGCCTCCTCGTTAAAAATAGGTTCGTCTGGAACGTCCTTGCCGCGAACTCGCAGAGAGCGGACCCGAATCCCTTTTTTAACCCGGCGCTTGATCCAATTAGCGATAAAAGTTTTATCTACATTTTCCAGGGTAAGCTGAGGAGGGGAGAAATAAATATATTCTTTTTTAGTAAATCTTAAGATATCCTCATACACTTCTCTCGCGGCATATGGTCCTTCAAAAATTTGAACGAATGGCTGGCGAGATTCCTCGGCGTAATGTGCTAAAAAATTTGGCAACAAATCCTGTAATTGTTTTCTTTGATTCTCGAATTTTTTATAAAGCTCTTTAGGTGACAATGGTAAATATATCTTCCTTTTTCCCCTGTAAAGTATTCTAATGTAACCTTTTTCAGCCAATATTCGCAGATTATCATAAACCGCGGTCCGGCCGAGCTTCATTTCGTCTGCCAATTCTTTGGCGGTAGCTTCTCCTAAAGATAATGCTGTTAAATATAGCTCGGCCCGCTGTTTGTCTAAACCATTTTCAATTAACCAGGCAATAAGTTTTTTATCCATAAATTTTCAATTATTTTTGACGAAAATTATTAAAAATTATCTTATAAAATAAGGATTTTTTAGAAATTATAAAAAATTTACAATTTTAGTTTACATAATTCTAGACAAAAAGTAAAGTGGAAAAAACAGTTCCTTAACACTCTGGAGGGCAAATGGGCGAGTTGACGTCAGTCCAGGAGAGAAACTTCCATTTTCTGGCGGTGTGCGAGAATGAGAGGCTGGAAAAGGAAATCCCTCAGGCGCAATTGGCCTTAGGGTTGATCAGCCGGAGAAGGGTGGTCCGTCTGATCATCGAAGGCATCAAGACGGTGGTGAAGGCAGAGCGGTCAGATTTTTGGCTCGACTCCCTCCCACAAGAAGAGGGTGGACGGGCGCATGAATATGCATCCACCCTCAATGCTCTGGGCCAACTCCTCCTGAAGCTCAAAGAAGAGCTCCGAGAGGAAGAGCGTCACGCTGTCGCCGCAGAACTGAGAGAGTGGTCGAAACACACCAAAATACTCAGACTCTCTTTCCAGCGCCTGGTCGGCGAGCTCCTCCACCCGGACCTCAGCTAAGGGTCTCAGGGCGGTATTGTAATCACGGGTCGTGTCTGCGTTTTCAACGAACACGCGGACACGACCCCAAAACTTTAGCAAAAAAAGCGTAGGAATTATTAGTTAACTTTATCAAAATTATGCAAAAGCAAAGATTAGAAATTGGCATCGCTGGTAGAATTTTTAATCGAAATTCTTTCAGCTGGCTTGAACAATTGGCGTTAGGCCTAAATTTAGAGGGCGCTGTCTTCTCTCGGCCGGATGGTAGCATTAGAGTGACTGCCGAAGGCCAGACCGTGGCGTTAGAACTATTTGCCAGTAAAGTGAAAAAAGCGGAAGTTTTTACTCGCATAGAAAATTTTTTCATCCGCTGGGAGCCGGCCG
>MFVV01000021.1 GCA_001786225.1 Candidatus Nomurabacteria bacterium RIFCSPLOWO2_12_FULL_46_14
AACAAGAATTCAATTGCATTTTCACATAAAAATGCAAGAGAAGGATCGGAAACTTCTAGAGAAAGTAAAGAATACTATCGGGTGCGGTGCTGTATATTTTCAAAAAGAGCAGCGAGCTAATCATGCTCAATGCTATCGATATACGGTAAGTGCTCAATCAGATATTCTTAATATAATTATTCCGTTTTTTAAACAACATCCTCTACAAAGTTACTCTAAGAATTATAATTTTCGTGTTTTTTGTAAAATAGCGGAGCTTGTTAAAAGTAAGGCTCATTTTTCAAAAGCAGGAATAAGTAAGATTAGAATACTTAAATCGAAAATGAATCAAAAAACTCTTGGACTCGCGTAGTGCGGGAAATCCGCTCGCTACGTGGGGACCGGCAATGTTCTAAAAAGCCGAATCCGCCCGTCAAGTCAAGGGAGTCGGGAATACCCGAAGTACCTCTTCGGAGGTCCTACGGTAAGCTCGGTGACAGGGACTAAGTCGTAACAAGGCACGGCTAGCGGAAGCTGGTCGTGGAATAATTCAATTTGAAAACCGCCAAGCCCTTTTGGTTTTCCAAAAGAGCTTGGTTGATTGAGTCGATATTGTACGCCTCAATTGAGCGTGCAATGGACAATGATTCCATGTCCTAAAAAGAATCTGACACGAGGCAAAGACCCGAAGTTAAAGCCCCGCCTCGGCGGGGTAAAGGAACGAAACAAAACAAAGAACAGAGCCGACGTTGCAGTCGGCTTCCCGACCCGAAAGGCGTCGGGACAAAGCTCCAAGAACACCTCGCGCAAGCGGGGTGTTTTTTTGTTATAATTTACTCATGAAGCGAATCGGCGTATTGCGAGGTGGAATGGGTGATGATTATAGATTCTCTCTTAAAAGGGGCGGGGAAGTCCTCGGGCATATTTACGAACATCTGTCTCCGGAGTGGACAGCTCTGGATATTTTAATAGACAAAGCAGGAGTCTGGCATTTGAGAGGAGCGCCGATACTGCCCGCGCAACTAATGCATCAGGTGGATGTGGTTTGGAACGAAGCGCATTCCTCCTTCGCGCATACTCTCCGCCAGGTTGCCATTCCGCATATCAGCGCGCCTCATTTCGGCCACGGGATTGCTCAAAGCCGGGATATACTCCGGGAACATATTAAAAATATGCAAATTTCCGGAATAAAAATACCGCGAGGCATAATCTTACCGCTCTGGCAGGGAGATATAGATGGGGAGTGGGATAAATATTTAATCAAGAAAGCCAAAGACGCGCATGATAAAATTCCGCCGCCGTGGATAGTCCGACCGCTCGGCCGCAAGGACGTCGCGAGTCATACGGCCAATACTTTCTCCGAATTGGTGAGGGCCTTGGATGATATTATGGCGCATAGCGAGAGCGCGGTGGTGGAAGAGTTGATTGCCGGGGAGGAAGTAAGCGCTCATTCCGTGCCGGGATTCAGGGGGCAGAGCAGATATGTTTTTCCGCTGGGCAATGCGAACGAGGAGGACAAGCTCCAGCAGATAATTTCAGACTTGTATGACCGTCTGGGAGCAAAACATTACCTCAAATCCGACTTCGTACTAAGTCCTCGGCGGGGAGTTTACCTCCTGAACTTGGAATTTTGGCCGGATTTTGCGGCAGACTCCAGTTTCACCAAAGCTTGCGAGGGGGTTGGCGCCAAGCCGCATCATGTGATAGAACATATGTTAGAAAGCACTTTGTCTTTGCGCGTTTAGCTCAGGGGTAGAGCATTGCATTCACATTGCAAGGGCCGTTGGTTCAAATCCAACAACGCGCACACAATAAAATATGGGCCTATAGTCAAGTAGCACGACGCGTCATTCGCATTGACGAAGCCCGGGTGCAATTCCCGGTAGGTCCACAGGGTTATTAATTAAAAAAGTTTATGTGAAAAAATCCGGAAATGTGGTATAAATGTCGGGAATGGGCCCATAGTATAGTAGTAACACGCGTCCATGGCATGGACGAGTCCCGGGTGCGACTCCCGGTGGGTCCACAGCTTAAATATCATGATATATATATAATGATATAAATCAGTACCTATGTAATTCCCTAGTTTTTAAATGAGTTGGATTGTTTGGAAGAATGATACACGTTTGTCGCTGGGTGTGATGAGGCGGGGAGAGGGCCGGTGGTGGCCACTTTCATTTTTGGTGTTATAATAGTTACATGAATAAGAATCTTGGGATTGCGGTTTTTGTACTCCTTTTGGCCGGTTTGGGTCTTTATTTTATTTTGTCTCGTCCTGCGTCTCAAGTGAAGTCCAGTACCGAACTACTCTCCGGTGCGCGATATATTTACCAGATAGATTGGCCGCCCGAGACCCAAATAATAAATAAGCCCTTCGCTTGCACCCAGGCGGGAATTCCAACCGAGCGTGCTGGTGGTACAACGCTTCAGATGATTAATGGGCACACTTACTGCGTAACCGAAGTTGTTGAAGGCACCGCCGGGAGCATTTACAAACAGTATGCCTACGCATTTCCGCTTGCTGGGGGAACCGCGATACTTACTTTCAGTTTGCGATTCATCCAGTGCGAGAATTACAACGAGCCGGAAAAGTCCGAATGTGAAGCCGAACACACGGAACTGAGCATGGATAATTTCATCGATATAGCAGCGCAGAATTTAAAAGCAGCAGTGGACACCGAGTCTTTCGATATAAATAACTATGGCAAATAGTAAATCTACAAAGCGTAATATAAGAAAAATCACCCGGTCGGGGACAAGCTTGAATGTTTCCATCCCCATTGAAATTATCAGGAAACTCGGCTGGAGAGAAAAGCAAAAAGTAGTCGTCAAAAAAATATCCGGTGGCGTACAGATAAAGGATTGGAAGAAATAAATGCAATTTCCGGATTTTAAAAGCGAGTCGGAATATTTGGCCAAAGGTTATAAATATGTCGCCGGTTGCGACGAGGCTGGCCGGGGACCCCTGGCCGGCCCGGTGGTAGCGGCGGCTTGCGTGCTTGATAAAAACTCCATCGGCAAGTACCGGAGCAAAAACAAATGGTATGCCCGGGTTCGGGATTCCAAGACCATCACCGAAGAAGAAAGAGAAATATTGCTACAAAAAATTCTGCCTAACTGCCTGGCCTGGGGCGTGGGCGCAGTCTGGCCGGCAGAGATTGACCGATTAAATATTCATCACGCCTCGCTCCTCGCCATGCGTCGGGCAGTCGCGGAATTAATGAAAAATCTGCCGAAAAAACAAGGAAGGATTTTTTTATTAGTAGATGGCAGATTTCAAATACCAGAGCTCCAGATGGGACAACAGAGCATAATAGACGGCGACGCGCTCTCGCTTTCCATTGCCGCCGCTTCCATAATTGCAAAAGCGCACCGAGATGCTATTATGCGGAGACTGGACGCCAGTTTTCCGCAATACGGATTTGCGCGGCATAAAGGCTATGGCACCAAGGAGCACACAAGCGCTATCCACAAATTCGGTATTTGCGACTTGCACCGCAAATCGTTCATAAAAAATTAAAAGGAGTATCAAGACGGGCCGTAGTATACCGGTAGTACACACGCTTCGGGTGCGTGTAGACTGGGTTCGATTCCCAGCGGCCCGAATGAGACTTTAACAATATAATACCGGGCCGTAGTATACCGGTAGTACGCGTCCATGGGGTGGATGTAGACCGAGTTCGATTCTCGGCGGCCCGAAACATTGTTTAGACTTTATTTTTTGCTACAATATTAGAAGTGAAAGAAAATTGTTTTCATCTGCGGCGGGTGGTCGCACTCACATAGGCACATATGTTGGAGTTTCGCCATCACCCGCTTCAAATGAAAATAATTTTCCAACAAGAGTTATCCACATATTTGGCGGAAAACTCTTGTTTTAGTTTTCAATATGCGAGATAATTAAATTGTGCATGCAATAAAAAATCCTAGGTCGTTTTATTGCAAACTATGATTAGCAGTTTAATTTCGTTTACGTTTTGGTGTACATCGAGACGAAGCGAATAAAAAAAAATGGCAAAGAAAAAGAAGGCAGCCAAGAAAGGCAAGAAGCGAGCATAGCCTCGACGCTCCGACTTTAGGTCGGAGGTCGGGGAGCCGACCGTAGCGTCGGCTTCTCTTTAAAAAACTTCCGAAAGAAATCGGAAGTTTTTTGATTTTATGTTAGGATATAAAGATGTCTATTTTCAGCAAAATATTCGGAGATGTCAGTTCTAAATTCATATCTGAAACTAGGAGCTTGGTGTCCCAAATTAACGCCCTGGAAGGGGAAATTGCCAAGCTCCCGGACGCGGATTTCCCCCAAAAGACCCGGGAATTTAAGGATAGACTAAACAAAGGAGAAACTCTGGACGCTCTTTTGCCAGAGGCCTTTGCCTTGGTCCGGGAAACCGCCAAAAGAAATCTCGGGGAGAGGCATTACGACGTCCAGCTTGTCGGTGGCATCGCGCTTCACCGCGGCAAAATCGCGGAGATGAAAACCGGCGAAGGCAAGACTCTGGTGGCGACCCTGCCTCTTTACTTAAACGCGCTTGCCGGCCGCGGCACCCACTTGGTGACGGTCAACGACTATCTGGCCCGGCGCGATGCTGTCTTGATGGGGCAGATTTTTAATTTTTTAGGGCTATCTGTCGGAGTGATTAACGGTGGCAATGTGTCGTATCTGTATAATCCCAAACATAGCGAAGCAGATGCGGAGCGGGACAAGGTCGGCGAATTTAAAATTGTTTACGAGTATCTGGAGCCCGTGGAGAGACGCGCCGCTTATCAGGCGGATATCACTTACGGCACTAATCATGAATTTGGCTTTGATTATCTGCGGGACAATTTGGCCGTATCTCTGGAAGGCGTGACGCAAAGAGGTCATCACTTCGCCATCGTGGACGAAGTGGACTCTATTTTGATAGACGAGGCGCGCACGCCGCTGATTATTTCTTCCCAAGCCGGGGACTCCGAGGATTTTTATATAAAATTTTTCCAGATTGCCAAGCAATTGAAAAAGGACGCGGATTATACCGTAGACGAGAAGCTCCGAGCCATAGCTCTCACGGACGAAGGCATAGAAAAGGCGGAAAATCTCCTCGGGGTGGACAATATTTACACCGAAAAAGGCATAAAATACGTGCATCATTTGGAGACGGCAATCAGGGCCCAGGCCTTATTTGAAAGAGATAAGGATTATGTGGTTAAAGAAGGCGAGGTGGTCATTGTGGACCCCTTCACCGGGCGCCTCCAGCCGGGCCGGCGCTGGAGCGAGGGGATTCATCAGGCCATTGAAGCCAAAGAAGGCGTAAAAATTGAAAAGGAAACCCGTTCTTCCGGTTCCATTACCTTCCAAAATTACTTCCGGTTTTATGAAAAGCTCGCGGGCATGACCGGCACCGCCGCCACTTCCGCCGAAGAGTTTGTGAAAGTCTACGGTCTGGACGTTATTGTCATTCCCACCAACCAGCCGGTTATCCGCAGAGACTTCCCCGACTTGATTTTTCAGACAGAGAAAGGCAAGTTCCAGGCTATTGCCAAAAAAGTTAAAGAACTCAATCAAACTGGCCAGCCAGTCTTAATCGGCACCATCTCCATAGAAAAAAACGAGCTTCTCTCCTCGTATCTTAGGCAGGAAGGCGTACCTCATGTAATTCTTAACGCAAAAAATCATGAGAAGGAGGGAGAAATTATCGCTCAGGCTGGCAAGCGGGGAGTGGTGACTATTGCCACCAACATGGCTGGCCGCGGCATTGATATTAAATTAGGAGGTAATCCGATAGTTCCGGCGGAATACGAATTTGTCAAATCCGTCGGCGGACTTTTTGTCTTGGGCACGGAGCGGCATGAAGCCAGGCGCATTGACAACCAACTCCGAGGGCGCTCTGGTCGCCAGGGCGACCCGGGAGCCACGGAATTTTATGTTTCCCTGGAGGATGACTTGATGAGAGTTTTCGGCGCGGAGAGGATAAAAAACATGATGGGCCGCTTCGGCATACCGGAGGATGTGCCGATTGAAAACCGTTTTGTTTCCAAAACTTTGGAGAACGCCCAGGCCAAGATTGAAGGTTTCCATTTTGACGCCCGCAAACACACCCTGGAATACGACGATGTGATGAATCATCAGCGGAATATAATTTACGCCCGGCGACAGAAAATGATGCGTGGCGACAAGGAAGAAATAGAAAATTTACTGGAGAACCTGGTGACTATAAAGGAGGGGGTGGACCCCGCCTTGGTGGCCGGGGCAAGAAAAATTATAGAAGAAAAAAGGGTCAAGCTCGGTGATGCGGCCTTCTTGGAAACTGTTCGGCGCATCGCGCTTTATACCACAGACAATCTATGGATGGAGCACTTGGAGGCGATGGATTACTTGCGTTCCTCGGTGAATCTGCGGGCCTATGGCCAGCGGGAGCCCATTGTGGAATATAAAAAAGAAGGCCTGGCGATGTTTAAAGCCATGGAAGAGACGTTCAAAGAGCAGGCGCTTTCTCTCATTGAAACCATTAACGAACCGGCCAAGGAAGAAATCGCTTTGCCAAAACAAACCTTGGTAACAAGTCATGCCGAACCGTCAGAAGTTGGAGGCAAGAAAGACGCCAATCTGCCTAAATCCGAGTTGAAAATCGGCAGGAATGACCCGTGCCCCTGCGGCGCTATCAATCCCGCGACCGGCGAGGTCTATAAATGGAAAAAGTGCGGCATGATTAACGCGCCTCAGCACCGCAAATCGCTGATAAATTAAGATTATAGAATGAAAACTCTTATTACCACGCTTTGCATAGTGCATCAGCATCCCCGGATACTTCTCGGTATGAAGAAGCGCGGGTTTGCGGCGGGGAAATGGAACGGCTTCGGCGGCAAGGTGGAGGTGGAAACAATAGAGGAAAACGCCAAGAGGGAAATGAGCGAGGAATGCGGTTTGGAAATAAAAAATATGGACCGGGTCGGGCTAATAGATTTTGAATTCAAGGACAATCCGGAGATAATCCAGGTGCATTTTTTTAAAGTAAATGAGTTTGCCGGCGAACCCACGGAAACCGAAGAAATGATGCCAAAGTGGTTTCATGTAGATGAAATCCCTTTCACCCAAATGTGGCCGGATGACTTGTACTGGATGCCGTTTTTCTTGAAAGGAAGGAAATTTAAAGGCAAATTCCTTTTCGGCGAAAATGATGCTATCTTGGAGAAAGAATTAGAAGAAGTGGCAGAAATATAAATGGCGAGAAAAATTGGAAAATCAAACGACGGGCGGGAGATGCATTTTTCTGCAGGGGTAATAGTAGAACACCAAGGCAGGTATTTGATGCTTGACCGTAAGAATCCGCCATTTGGATTTGCTTGTCCTGCCGGGCATATAGATGAAGGTGAGAGCCCAGAAGACGCGGCCAAGAGAGAAGTTTTAGAAGAAACAGCAATAAAGCTTTCGACCGTGAAGTTAATTTTAGAAGAAGAAGTACCCTGGAATTACTGCAGGAGTACCACCGTCCACTATTGGTATTTATACAAAGCGAGCTCACAATCGGAAGAAATTATATTGAATAAAGAAGAAGAAACATCAATTGGTTGGTATGCGGTTGATGAAATCAAGAAACTTAATTTAGAGCCAGTATGGAAATACTGGCTGGAGAAAATAAAAATAATTTAGATTATATGAAAATATATGTTCTCGGGAGTAACAGTTTCGTGGAGAGGATGGTTGATGTAAAGAATCAACTATGTGCTTTAGGCCATGAAGGCTGGATTCATCCCGACTACGAAGCGCATTTGCGCGGAGAGAGACAGGCATTCCCGAAGGTTAAAGAAGACCATGCAGAAAATGCAGAATTCAAAATTGCTCATGATTACATTCGGGCGCATTACCAGCATATTTTAGCAAGCGACGCGATTATCGTGGTTAATGAAGAAAAAAACGGCATAAAAAATTATATCGGCGGAAATTGCCTGATGGAAATGGGCCAAGCATACGTCAATAATAAGAAAATATTCTTATTGAACGGCTTACCAGGCCAGGTTTCTTATCTGGCGGAGATAAAAGCGATGCAGCCGATTCTGCTTCATGGTAAATTGGCAGAAATAATATGAAAAATTTTTATAGGAAATTAAAGACTATATACTGGCGAGTTAAGTCGGTGCTCACCCGGCATTATTACGGCAATCCATCCAAGAAATTAAAGATAATCGGTGTTACTGGCACCAACGGCAAGACCACTACCGCCTCTCTCCTGTATCTGATAGCCACCGCCTTGGGTTACAAGGCTGGGCTGGTGGGTACGGTGGAATATCTGATTGCCGGGGAGCGCCGGCGGGCGACGCACACCACCCCGGATTCTTTGTCTCTTACCAAATTATTCAAAGAAATGGCGGATAGGGGATGCGAGTATGTTTTTATGGAAGTATCTTCCCACGCCTTGGACCAGGGGCGGGTCCGGGGTATCAGTTTTGCCGGCGGAATATTTACCAACTTAACCCATGACCATCTGGATTACCACAGGAGTCTAGAGAAATATTTCCTGGCCAAGAGGAAATTCTTTGAAATGTTGCCCGCCTCCGCCTTCGCTCTCTCTAACGCCGACGATGAGCATGGCAGAGAGATGCTCCAGACGACAAAGGCTCGCAAATTTTTCTACGGGTTCAAAGATTTCCCCGAAGTCGGACTTAGGGGAAATTCCCCTATGTCCGACTTCGGGGAAATCCAGGGAGAAGTTATAAAAATTGATTCTTCGGGGATTGAACTCCGGCTTGGCGGCGAAGTTGTCAAATCCAAACTCCGTGGCAAATTCAACGCTTACAATATTCTGGCTGTCTGGAGCGCGTGCAAGCTCTTGGGTTTTGACACAGAAAAAGTAAATAAAATTTTGGAAGAGGTTGAGCCGCCCCGCGGGCGGTTTGAGCATTTTTCGTCTCCTGGCGGCGTTTTGGTTATTGTGGATTACGCGCATACCCCTGACGCTCTGGAAAAGGTAATTCTCGCGGCTAAAGAAATTAAATCCGAGCCCAGCCGGCTGATTGCCGTTTTCGGCTGCGGTGGCGACCGCGATCCTCTTAAGCGCCGGATTATGGGCAAGCTTGGCGCGTCTATGTCGGATATTGCCATCTTTACCGCGGACAATCCGCGGAGCGAAAGCCCGGAGAAAATTATTGAAGAAATGCGGACGGATTTGTCAGTCCGAGATTCCAAAAAAGTTAAAATAATTCCCGACCGGCGGGCGGCAATCCGGGAATCCGTCCGGCTGGCCAAAGCTGGGGACATCATTCTCTGCGCCGGCAAAGGCCACGAGGATTATCAGGAAATCAAGGGAGTAAAACATCACTTCAGCGACATGGAAGAATTCAAGAAGGCGTTAAAGCAAAGCTAGCTTTTCGCTAAACATTCTGGGTACGGATTTGGAAAGTCCCAAGAGGGAGCCGGAAGAAACCAGGGCTACTATGTCGCCTTGCTTTACGATTTTTTTTAGGATAATAAGCGCTTCTTTTTCGGTCGTGGCTTTGTGTACTGGAACTCGCTTCTTTACTTCTTTGTAAATTTCATCAAAGCTAAGCTGGTTGTGTGTATCCTTGCCATGTAGAGGCGGGGGAAGCAATATCACAACGCCCACGCCGTCAAAGATAGTCTTGTACCATTTCAGCGCTCCGCGGTTTCTCCAAGAGAAAGTATGCGGTTCAAAAATTGCGACAATTCTTTTTTTTGGAAAATGAAGTTTTAGAGCATCGAAAATAACTTTTGCTTTTTCATACGATGAGCCGAATCCTTCGTAGACAGGGAAAAGGGATTTTGGGTTCTTTCCTGCCTGCGCAGACAGGAGCTCAATACGCCTTTTTATGCCACTGAAACTTGCAACCGCTTTTGTAAAATCTTTTACAACAATAACTTTACTTTCAAGTAACAATGCCCCTACCCCTATAATGTTTTCAACATTATGATTGCCTAAAAGTTTGGTTTTAATAGTTGCCACTTTTTTACCCCCGTGCATCAAATCAAAAGAGGTTTGCATGCCGTATTTTATATTTTGCGCATACCAATCAGACTTTTTATCATTCAGGGAGTAGCTGACTGTTCTACACTTCGCTTGCTTCACTAATTCAATATTATTTTTTCCTTCTGTGGAATAGACCAAGAGTCCTTTTTTCGGAATTTTTGCAACTAGTTTTTTGTAGGGCTTTTTATAAGACTTTTCGGTAGGGAATATGTTTATGTGGTCGTGTTCTGCAGATACTAAAAGCACCGAGTGGGGATTGAAATGTAGAAATTTAGAGGTATTATCCCAATTGGAAGATGGATACTCATCGCCCTCCAGCACAAATTCCTTGCCACTTCCTATATGTGAAGATTTGCCAAAATTTATTGGTACTGCACCGATGAAGTAAGAGGGGTCATTTTTTGCCTTTGATAAACACCAAGAGAGAAGGGCAGTGCAGGTGGATTTACCGAAACTTCCAGCCACTACTAAATTATTCTTGCCTTCAGAAAGCTGGGCCAGCATCTCGGGAAGGGACTTTATCTCCACTCCAAGTTTTTTCAAGGCAAAAGCTTTTTTTACTTCTTCATTTTTGCTCGGCACGAGTTCGGCGTGTTTGCCTATCACTATTATGTCTGTGTTTCTCGGAATATTTTTAGCGGAATAATTTTTATTGAAATATATCTTATTCTTTTTTAGATAGCTCGCAACCGGCTCGTAGAAGCCATTGTCTGAACCTGTTACCTTAGAGCCAGACTCTTTGAGGAGTACGGCCAGAGCTGACATTCCTGCTCCGCAGATGCCTATCAAGTGAGCTTTTTTCCTTTTCTCTTTTTTTACCATAGGAGCATATTTTAGCACGATTACTTTCTTACTAAATTCATACTGTAGTTCTGGTGAAGGAGCACGTCTTTTATTGCAAGCAAGGCTTCACCAAAAAGGGCATTTTCATTTGGAGCGAATTTTTCACCCAGAGCGACATCAAGCACATGCAGGTTTACATCAAATGGAAATCCGCCGGTAGTTAGCCCAGCTTTTGATTTTTTGATATTGTATTTTTTCAAGAAAGGAAATTTAGCAAATTTATCTCTATACAAAGGTAGATATTCAATTTGCGCAAAAGAGCCCAAGCATTGAAAATGATTCAAAAACGAAAAGATGAAAAATCCAGTAATAAGTCCTGGGCATAATCTGCCTTTGAGCTCTCGCGCAAGTGTCTCCGGATCGAGAGAAATTTTACAGCTCGGACTTTCCAAGAAACCATCTTTCAGGAAGAAGCTCTCTGTCTCTTCATATTCCTTCTCTTTACCTTTTTTAACCGGAGCATAGAAGAAAACCATCTCCTTAAAATTTCTTATCGTCATTTTTCGTTCTTTATCGGAGAAAAATATTTTACTTATCGGATGCTTTGGGTCGCGGATTGCGAGCAAGAGGTAATTTGAGGCGACTTCATTGAAGTCAAAAAATACAGGCTTGCCGTGCAAAAATTTACCCTCAATTATCTTTGAAGATTTGAGAGCCCAAGCTGTATATGACTCTCCAACTTTTGCTTTTGGTAGGAACTTTTTTAATTTCGAAGGCAACCCTGCTATTACTGTTACCATTTTTTCTGGTATCTTGTTCCTATATACGAGCTCATCTTGCATATTTGATGGAATGAGATTTATGTCGCCCTCTTTTCTGCAAAGCCGTCCAGGGCGAGTTTTATTAGAAAACGGAACACCGGAGAACATTGCGACAGGGAAAAAATCCTGCTTGCCAAGGGAAAGAGAATTTAGCCAGTTTATAAAAAAGAATCTAGGCTTTCCGGCAGGGGATATGTGTGGAGTAGTTTGGAGGATTCTCCTGTGTTCCAAAGATTTTATTATCTCCCGCCTTTTATGTATGGGGTAGCGGAGTCTAAGGAGCTCTTTTCCAATAGCTTTCTTGAATATTTTCTCCATAGGCGCCCCGGGGCGGTAAGAATTTATTGTTTTTGAGTATTCCAGCAGAGTTTTCCGCCAATTTTTACTAATGGCCGTCGCCAGGCGGTTTTTACCCTCTTTTTTAAGGGCTTTTACCAAGCTGGTTATTGCCGGCTTTAGGTTTTCGGGCATCAGTTTATCTTACTTGCTTTCCCCAGTATTTGCAACTTATTGAATTGTGCAATTTTTAACTTATTTTGTCAATTATTTATATCTAAAATAACCTTATTATACAAGCTATTTTTGATTTGACAGACCTGAAAAATATGGTTTAACTATTGACTTTTTATTAAAAATATGCTAGTATGATAGTATATCCTTATTTATAGGCATTTATGTCTTAATTGTCTTATAAGTAAAGGGTTTTTTTAGTTTACAGCCAGTAATGAGTTTTGGGGAGCACAACCCCTAAATATGAAAAAAATAAAATTGATGCGTCTGGTAAGTTTGCGTTTAGTGAGTTCGTTCGCTTTTGTGCCGATAATGACAATGTCCATACCCGCGACCAATATTCCGGCAAGAAATATGCCGGTTGTCCGTCCAGGCATTGTCATGGCTTCCCGGACCGCGTCCCAAAAACTGAATATAGGAGAGGGTAAATTATTATCTTTTAATCCTACAGTCGAACCGATTGACCTTGCGGCCTTAAAAAAGGCGGAAGAGCAAAAGGTCAAAGCGGCAGCTATAGACGAGTATTTTCGGACCCGCAAAATGCCGCTTGAGGGTCAGGGCCTAAAAATGGTCCTGGAGGCGGAGAAAAATGATTTGGACTGGCGCCTCTTGGCGGCTATCGCTGTCCGCGAATCTACCGGTGGCAAATACGCCTGCCGTAAGGCGGAAAACAATCCCTTCGGCTGGGGTTCCTGCCGAATTGGTTTTGAAACGATGGAAGAAGCCATTGAGGTTGTCGCCAAAAATCTAGGCGGCAATAATCCAAAAACGGAGCGGCATTACGCGGATAAGGAAACCAAAGAAATTCTCCGCGCTTACAATCCGCCCTCTATCGTGCCACGTTATGCGGAAGAGGTGTTAAACATCATGAATGTAATGGGGCCTCTGGAATATATCACTGAAGTTGCGACTTTGTAAAAACAAAAAACGCCAATCATAATTTTGGCGTTTTTTGTTTTATTTCTTTTTGATAAATTCCTCAATTTCTTCCAGGCAAAATGCCAGCCACTTTTGACCCATGCTATTCCTTAGGTCCATGAGACTAAATTCCTTTATATTGTTTTCAATCAATCTACGTATTGTTCTAGGGTTCAAGGACAATCTCTTGGCTATTCGCTCTGTCGCTGCCCAGTGTTTGCCGGATGGGTCTATGTAAAAATTCCGCCATTCGCCGCTTCTTTCTGTTTGTGGTAATTTGATAAATATCATGAATTTTCCATTTGCCTCTAAGTCCTCAAAGCAAAAAGCATCACTAATTTGTCCTTTGTTATTTTTTATCCTTATGCTTGTTAAACTGGTAATATCAACATAATGTTTAATTGTTATTTCTTTAATTTGAAAATATGACGCCAAGGTATGAATGTTCGCCCAATGCCCTCTTTCTTCATCCGTCCAAAAGCCCCGCCAGGGGTCCAGTTCGCCCC
>MFVV01000022.1 GCA_001786225.1 Candidatus Nomurabacteria bacterium RIFCSPLOWO2_12_FULL_46_14
TGGAAGCCGAGACAAGTAATTATCCAGCAGGTGATGACATGGAGAAATTAGCATATCTCACAAACCAAGACGAAGGCTATAAGTACTCCCTGGGCCTCTATATCGTTCTTGGGGTGAAGAAGAACGCTGGAACGGTATTACGTGAGGGTTGGTTTGTTAACGGGCAAGAATCAGCCGAAATAGGCAAACCGATAACTGCCAGTCTCGTAAAATCTCAACAAAACTAATCTCGGTGTATAAGAATTAGTTAGACTTTATACACTACACGTAGTTGACAACTTAGTTATAAACAGTTCTGCTATTGACAAGTATATGTCGTTTTGATAAAATGGAAGTATAAAGAGTAAGAGTTTACTCTCAGTTCTCGAAATAAGAAAATAAACATAACGTGCACTTGGAGTCTTCGGACTTCGGGTGCTCGTTTTGTTATTGGGGAGATGTCTGATATATCAGAACATTTGCCCTGTCGTAGGTAAGTAGCCGTGGAAAGCACTACTTACGAGTAAAGTAACCGTTGTGGGTCTACAATGATTCCACGGCTCACCCATAGCGGATACTTTGAATATAAGTAGTGTTTTTATTTATCACAATCTCGGAGCTACTGGCTATCAAAAAGAATTAGTATAAGCTGGTGGTTCCGAGATGGCGATAAGTTTACAGTTCAGAGATTATTATGAGAATAATAGTTTCAAAAGTGTAAATTACACTTCCTGCGGGATTTTTGGCAGAAGTTAACCACACGGGATAAGAATGTGGGGAAAGATTCCAACATGTAAAACTGTTGACACGGTGGTACGGTGAGTTAGCCCAGTCCGTGGTGGTAACCAATCCACAATGAGTTGGTTCTAGTTGCGAGTTCGCAGCGAAGCTGGCTCTTGAAAATGATGCGACTTAATCAGTCTAGGTACCTAATGAGGGCCGTTAAAGATTGAGTAAGTAAATCCTGAAATGCCCCTGATAGGGGGTAGAAGCCAGCGGAGAAGCTGGGCAATGTAATTGTGAGCCAGGTCAGGCCAGCCTCTGACATATAAACGTAGAAGAGGTGCTGGAGATAAACTGAAGCTTCTATTGCCTCAGAAGATTGAAATATCTTTGAAGGGCTGAAATAAATCTTAACAATGAGTGCAACCTTCTTTCCCGTAAGGCTCTGGGAATCTGGTAGTATTTTCACCAGGCGAAAATACTCATAGATTCCCCAAGCTTTCTGGAGGGCTTCTCATTATTCTTTTTAATAGGGCAAACCTAAGTTAAGTGGTAAAGCCCAGGATAGGTGCAAATCCTACCAAGTTATGCCAATAGAGGGGAGACTTCCCACGTGCGAAAGCAAGGGATGGAATTCTGCCGTCTATATGGTTTTAGATTTCTCAAAATTCAAATATTCAAGACTTAAGATAAATTTAAATAAGATTTAGATAGCAAAATAGTTATATGTATGTGCTTTAATGTATTTTGCTGGTAGGGAATAGTTCTACTCAATTATCCACTATTGCATTGATAAATTGACGGATATATAATACAGGAGATGGATAACAATGATACTAAAACACCTGTAGTTTCACTTTATTTAAGAGGCAGTACTTCCCAGTCTGACGAAGATTCACAGAGATACAGCTTGATGGAACGTGTGAAGAAGTTGGACTATATCGTATTCAAAGAATACCTAGACCACAATATTGGTGGCGATACGCTTGCCTCTGACCGCAAGTATGCACCTGACGTTATTGAAGATGCCCGTTTGGGCAAATTTCATATTCTATTAGTTACCGCAATAGATAGAATAGCTCGTGATGAGGAATTTGGTTTGAATTATTTAAGAAGAATTGAAGAAACGGGTTGCAAAGTTTACTTTATAGACCAACCATATGCAAACACGCCAGATGCATATAGTCCCGACATAGCCGATGCCATTAAGAACTCAAGAACAATGCTTCTCATGGGTGCGAGGATGGAACATACTAGGATAAAATCCAGAACACGAGCATCTAAGCTAAGAGATATCAAAGCCAACATTTGGCCTGCTAACGGTCATGTGCCCGATGGCTATTTGTTAGACCCCAATAAAAAGGGAGCATTAATAATAAATCCATCCAGGGCACCAATTATCCAAAGAATATTTGACTTGTATGTCGATGAGAAATTAACTATTAGACAGATAGTAGACCTTCTAAACAAAGAAGGAATTCCATCAGTAACAGCTAAAAACCCTGAACATAAATGGATTAAAGATTCAGTTCAAGACAAGCTCAGTAATGAGATTTATATAGGAAAACTACCCGTGGTCTGGAAGATGACAGGCGAAGTGGTGCATATATATACATGTCTGCCAATTATATCAGATGTACGTTTTGCAGAAGTCCAGGAAATTAAAAATGAAAAAATAAAGCGTTCTAGGGGTAACCATAAAAGAGAATACCCATTCAGGCCATACGTTTGGTGTGCTAAATGTGGCCATGAATTGCATACATTAACCAGCAGTGCGAACACGCCCAACGAATCTTATCACTATGGCTTCAGGAAACCGCCAGTAGCATTCAAATACAAAAAACGTTGTCCAGATGGTTGCGGTAGAATTTCTGAACGTAATCTCGTTAGGGGCATCTACAACCATGCAGGGAAATTCTTTTTGTTTGCTACGGCCCGCAGTGGAGATTATTCGAAACCAAATATCGATAGGGTTCTGGAATTTCTGGAGGGCGGAGATACTACCGATGCTGATAAGAAAAGAGAAGCTGAACTTCAGCAATTAACAAAAGAGCTAGGGAAAATTCGTGAAAAACCCGACAGAATCTTAGACCTTTATGAGAATGGCCAGATTGACAAGGAGACCTTCAAGGCAAGAATGACCAAGCATAACTCTAATCCACGAATTAAGACTATTGAAGAGAGGATACGGTTTATACGGCAATCTCTTGTCGGAGAGGAAGAACAGAAGAAGCGTATCGATAGTCTCGCAATTTGGGCTAAGGAAGTTAAGGCCAGTTTAGAGAAGAAGCGTATAGAGCCGTGGGCTGAAGATATGGAGGATATTAAGAAAAGAAATAGCGAAAGGAAGCATACTGGATTTTTCATTGCGCCATATGACAAACAGAAAGAATTTGCCCTTCAGTTGCTAAAGTTTATCAAAAAGATACATGTGGATTTTCCAAAGAGGAGGTTAATTATTCAGACTCGAATCCCCAAGTATCTAGACGGTAAAGTGGCTTTTGAAGCTGACCCAGTCGTGGCTCGTGGCCGTCCTGGGAAGGACAGTAATAAAAATGGAGGAAATGGTGGGGGAAATAATTCATCAATACAGGCGGTTCGAGCGAACTCAAATAATCAAAAACCGGGCAATACCCGGTTTTTGATTATTTGATCTCCCAAATACGATTGTCTCTGGTGGTTATAATTATCGTATTGTCGCCGTATAGGTAAGCGTCAACGAAAGGTTCAGAGCTGCCGACCTTTAGGGTTCTAAGAAGAGTTTTTGATCCTTTATCAAGTTCGTATATCCTGGCAAGGGTTTTGTTTACCAAATAAAGTTTGTCTGAATTTTTCGATGTCAGGAGGACGTCTCCGCCGCTTGAAACAAGGAATGTGTTGGTCTCCGAGGCCTTCTCGCCTTTGTAATAAACGGCAAGAGTCCCTGAACTGTTCATTATATAAATATTTCCATCAACCGCGAGCGTTATAGGTTGAGAGGGTAGGGTATTCGACTTAAGCCATGATGATGGTTCTTTGGGGCCGGTTTTATCAACATCAGAAAGTTTCAATATGTTGTCGGGGGTTAGGACATATAAGTTGTTCTCATAAATATCCATAGCAATGCCGAGATCTTTATGAGCGTTCAGCACGGCAATTCTTTGGTTCAATTCCTCCGGCATTGATTCAAGCAGGGACGGGGAGACATCAACCGCTTTGTCTATGTCGTCCAGAACCCCATAAACCTCTTCGGTTGTTTTTTCGGTTCTGTCATTTGTGAGCCCCACGGTGTAAATACTGGAAAGAGAATCGACAAGCAGTTGGCGTGCTCCGATGAGGTCGTTTTGGTCTATCTTTGTTCGTGCCAGTTTCAGGTTGTTTTGGGTCTGGTCAATGACCGCATTCAGCTTGCGCCTTTCAGGGTCTATGACCACCAACATTTTAGTCAAAACGACGCCGACCACCAGAACACCGGCTACGAACGACAGGAGGATGAACTTCCCCTTTAGGGCACGGGTTCCTCTCCAAGAACCGTACAAATCCCTTGCCATCTTTACGGGAGCCAGGATCGATGCCAGAAGAGGATTTACTTTTCTGCCCAGAGAAAATTCGGACGATATTATCCTTGGTACTTCAACTTCAAGGTTTACAGGGCTTACCGGTTTTGGTTTTTTGACCGCCAGCTCCTTGTGGTTATCTATAGAGAGATACAATGCTCCGCAATCGAAGTCCGGTTTTGTTTCTTTCACCGAGTTTATTTTTTCCGCGAATTGTCCGGCATCGGACCTCAAAAGATCTGCTTTTATGGCCTTTTCTCTCGCAGTGACCATGCGATTGGGATAAAAAGCGAATAGTTTGTCGCCGGCCATTATTTTCCCCGAGACGATATTGGAGAACTCTTTCTCTTCGACTTGCTCCTTGCTGAAAAGGTCTACATTGTTGAGTATGTCTACCGTCCTTGATTCTCTGCCGAGGACTATTTTGAATTTGCCGAGTTTGGATATGAGTATCTGTTCTCCGGCAACGGCAAATATGCCGATATTCATTTTTAACCCCTTTCCGCCATAGGCGGATCCGCCTTTGGCGGAGAAGAATTCTTCCACGACGTCATTTATTTTTTTGAGAGTTGCCGAGAAAGCATCCCGTGGAGATATATCGGGCCTTGAGTAGTATTCGCGCTTAGCCAGGGAAGCGACGAGGTTGGTGACGTAAGTGATGTCGGGGGAGTCATCGTCTCTGCGGCTCAACGCGCCGTCAATGTCGGCAGCGGGACGGTTAACGTTGCCGATGATGTAGAGGCCTCCGAGCTTTCTTTTGTCGTCGTCGTCATAATAATCGTAGGCAAAGACATCGGTATGGCCCTCTTTTGAGCTTCCCTTAATAACTATTTCTTGAGATGTGGATTTAAGAAAAACTTTCTCCATTGCAATTTAAGTTAAGTTCAGATAATCTACTACTATTAATTCTAAATGAAGAGGCCAAAATGTCAAAGAATACTCTTGATAAATTATTCGGTTCTCGGATCAGGGTCAAGTTGTTGAAGTTTTTGTTCAGGAATTACCCTGGAAACTTTAACGCGCAGGAAATATCGAAGAGGATCCAAGAACCATTTGAGGAGACAAAGAGTGAGTTAAGAACTTTGTCTGAACTCGGGCTGATAAATAAAAACCAAAAAGCCGCTTACTTTCTTGATCCGGAGTTTGAGTTTTTTGGCGAACTGAAGAGTTTGATATTGAAGTCCTCCCCCGCGGAGAAAGACAAAATGGTTAGAAAGATACTGGGACTCGGAAGAATTAAGTTGGCCGTAACCTCCGGGATATTTTTGGCCGAGAACACCGGTTCGGATCTTTACGATACGGTTGCAGACCTGTTCATTGTGGGGGATGACATAAGCAAGAATAAATTGAGGGCCTTTCTCACTGCTTTGGAAGCGGAAGTAGGCAAGGAGATCAAGTTCACTTTGATGGACAAAGATGAGTTCCAGTATCGCTATGGGATGTTCGACAGGTTTATCAGGGTACTACTAGAGGGACCCCACGAAAAGATTATCAATAAGTTAGGGTTATAATTAGAAATATTGGGGCCGTTAGTTCATCGGTAGAACGTCCGATTCACATTCGGAAGGCGGTAGGTCCGACTCCTACACGGCCCACAACATAACCCTCTTGACTCAAAATTAACAACTGATACTCTCTTAACAGCACCTAATTATACGAGGTTGAAATGCGGAGAGTGATCCTGGAGAGTCCTTATGCCGGTGACGTAGAAAAAAACCTTGCTTATGCTCGTGAATGTTTACACGACTGTCTTCTGCGCGGCGAAGCGCCTATCGCAAGCCACTTGCTATACACCCAGCCGGGAGTTCTAGACGATAACAAGCCGGAAGAGAGGAAACTTGGCATTGAAGCGGGTTTAGCGTGGGGGTCCCTGGCGGAAGCCACGGTGGTCTATACAGATCGTGGAATTTCAGGAGGTATGAAGTTCGGCATTGAAAGGGCAGGAAAGGAAGGCCGCCCGGTTGAACACAGAAAGCTTTACGAGGGTAAAACGGAATAGGTTATTCCGTTTTTTGTTATCTGGCACATATTGACTAATTGACCAAATTGTATTTAATTAGTCAAAGTTCTTTTTACTGCCGAAGGTCGAATCTTGAAAAAAACGGGAAACTTTCTGAAAAGAAAAATAAGAGAAATTAAAGACTTTCCGACTCCAGGCATCAGCTTTAAGGACATAATGCCCCTCCTTGAAGATCAAAAGGCGTTTAAAGCAGCGGTTAAAGGACTGGCCACACCGTTTAAAAAAATGAAAATAAACAAAGTGGTAGGAATAGACGCAAGAGGATTTCTATTTGCGTCTGCTGTGGCTTATGTACTCGGCGCCGGTATGGTAGCCGCAAGAAAGAAAGGAAAGCTTCCTTACGACAAGATCTCTCAGACCCACGAACTTGAATACGGAGAAAGTTTGCTTGAAATGCATGTCGACTCCGTAAGTTCGGGCGAACGAGTTTTGATTATTGACGACGTTTTAGCAACCGGAG
>MFVV01000023.1:0-698 GCA_001786225.1 Candidatus Nomurabacteria bacterium RIFCSPLOWO2_12_FULL_46_14
AATAAATGTAGTCAGTATCTGGAGCGGCTGGAATGAACCAATAACAGTTGAAGCTCCAGCGGAGAGTGTTCCTTTTGAAAAATTCATTTCTGATCTTTTCAATCAATCCTTTTACAACGTGAATAATACCGATGCTGAAGGTTATCTGTTAAATGATGCTTTCTCCTTCTCCAGCCAATCTGTGGGAAACGAAGCGCAGATAAAGATAAAATCACAACTTTCTTATTTCCGCGCTGAGGGAGAAATATTTTGGGATGTTCAGATGCAGGGGTCATACGCGGGAGTTTGTAGTTCCAATGCTTTTGTTCAAGGAAAGGGAGTCATAGAAACAGCCGGTGGTAAGTTCGCCTGCAGAGATTCTACAAATTCTTACGCGGTATCTTCCAAGCTTCCCGACAAATCCACTTATTGGTGCGTTGATTCTACCGGTTTCAGCAACGAAGTAACATCCTCCCTGACGAGTACATCTTGTCCCGCCCGATAATATTTTCAATAGAAATTATGCTATAATGTAGATAATATGGTCACTTTATACACCCACCAGTCAACAAATGTCGCTAAAACTTGGGTTTTAATGAGCCTGTTTTTTGCGATTGTTATTCTGCTGGGATTTTTCTTTTCCCAATATTACGGCAACCCAACCATTCTTTATTTTTTCGTGGCTTTTAGCATCCTCATGAACATTAGCAGTTATTGGT
>MFVV01000023.1:731-7193 GCA_001786225.1 Candidatus Nomurabacteria bacterium RIFCSPLOWO2_12_FULL_46_14
AACATTAGCAGTTATTGGTATTCGGATAAAATAGCTCTTAAACTCAATGGCGCCAAGCAGATTCAAAAGGCCGACAATCCCGAACTCTGGAACATCGTGGAGAATCTTTCCATCACCGCCGGGTTGCCCATGCCCCGACTCGCTATCATTAACGACCCGGCGCCGAATGCTTTTGCTACAGGTAGGGATAAAGAGCATGCAGTCGTGGGGGTAACCACGGGACTTTTAAGCATTTTGGATAGAACGGAGCTCGAAGGAGTCATCGCGCACGAATTGTCTCATATTGGGAATCGCGACATATTGCTCTCGACTGTAGTAGTCGTCTTGGTTGGGTTCGTCTCAATTATCGCGGACATGTTTTTGCGTTCGATGTTCTGGGGCGGGGGACGAGACCGAGACAGTGGCAAAGCCGGAGCAATCTTAATGATTGTGGGAATAATTCTTTCCATTCTGGCTCCTATTTTTGCCTCCCTGATTCACTTGGCTATCTCCCGTAAGCGGGAATTTTTAGCGGATGCGTCCGGGGCCTTGCTTACTCGTTATCCGGAAGGCTTGGCTAGCGCTCTCCAAAAAATCGCCCAATATTCCGGTAAAATGGCCCGGGCCAACACTGCCACCGCCCACCTTTTCATTTCCAATCCTTTCGGCGTAAAATTCGGCAAGAAAGCTTCAAGTCTAATGAGCACTCATCCGCGAGTGGAAGACCGGGTTAAAGCGCTCCTCGGCAAATAGACTTTTTAATTCGTGTTTTTTATCCTTTTTGGTATACTGGATTTATGGAAATAAAGGATGTGGAGCGCTTGGCGGAGCTGGCGCGGATAGAGCTTACGGAGGAAGAGAAAGAATCTTTACTGCGTGATTTTGACAGCATTTTGGCCTATGTTAAGCAGATAGAAGAAGTCCCAATTAACTCGGAGGGCAACCCGGAGGCAGAAGAAGCGCGCAATGTTTTACGGGAAGACGAGCCTTTAAACAGGGATTTTTCTAAAGAATCCATAATTTCGCAATTCCCTGATTCCCGAGATGGATTTTTGAAAGTCAAGAAAATATTATGATTGCAATCACAAATCTGACAATCGAGACAGCGCATGAGAATTTAAAAAATGGCGCATACACCTGTCGTGAGTTACTGGATGTCTACCTTGAGAATATTAAGAGACGAAACAAAGAATTGAATGCCTACTTGGAAATTTACAATGATGTTTACGAACAAGCTGAAATAGCTACGGAGAAATTCAAGAATGGCACTGCCGGACTCCTTACTGGAATTCCCTTTGCTATTAAAGACAATATTTTATTGAAAGGCAAAATAGCTTCTGCTGGTTCTAGAATTTTAGAAAATTATAAGGCTACGTATGATGCCACAGTAATGAAATGCTTAAAAAAAGCTGGCGCAATAGTGATTGGCCGCACCAACATGGACGAGTTTGCCATGGGTTCCTCAACCCAAAATAGCGCCTTCGGAGCAACCAGAAACCCGCTTGACCCATCTTTGGTGCCCGGAGGCTCTTCAGGTGGTTCAGCAGCCGCGGTAGCGGGAGAAATGGCCCTTGTGGCTTTGGGCACGGAAACCTGTGGCTCTGTCCGTGAACCAGCGGCGTTTTGCGGTTTGGTGGGGCTTAAGCCTACATACGGTGCCCTGTCTCGGCATGGCATTATAGCTATGGGTAATTCTCTGGATCAGGTTTCTCCTTTCGGCAAAACTGTCCGGGACGTAGAAATAATTTTCAAAGCTCTGTCGCAGTATGACGAGGAGGACAGCACTTCTGTGCCGGAGGATTTACGCAAGGGGAAAAATTCAGCAGGGAAGAAGATTGGCGTACCGTGGCATCTTTTTAAGGAGGGAGTAGACCCGTCCATAATGGAAAATTTCAAAGAGTCTCTTGAAAAATTCAAAAAAGCGGGATATGAAATATTAGAAATTGAAACACCCACTTCCAAATACTCTCTTGCGGCTTATTACATCATTATGCCGGCGGAAGTTTCAACCAACCTTGCCCGTTTTGACGGCATGCGCTACGGCTATCACGAGGAAGCGGATAATTTACTGGGAGTTTATAAAAAAAGCCGCGCCCAAGGTTTCGGCAGGGAAGCCAGACGGAGAATTTTACTCGGGACTTATGTCTTATCCCATGGTTACTATGACGCTTATTACAATAAGGCAATTAAAGTCAGGCAAAAAATTAGAAAAGAAATTATGAATACTTTTGAAACCGTAGATTTGATTGCTACCCCGCCCGCGCCATTTTTGCCCTTCAAGATAGGAGAAAAACTGGAAGACCCGGTAGCCATGTACTTATGCGATGTGTTCAACGCTCCAGCCAATCTCTCGGGCACTCCTTCTATCGCCATTCCTTCGGGCAAAAACAACAAAGGATTGCCATTTTCCATTCAACTTACCGCTCCGCACTGGAGAGAAGACTGGCTTTTCGAGGCGGGGAAAAAGTTTGAATCCATCAGGTAAAAATGTGTTATAATTCAGGCACAAACCATGGATGGCGTGAATAAATTTCTAGAGGACCCCCTTTTAAGCTACAAATATTTAAGCCCCGAATATCTGTTTGACCGGATGCGGAGCTTCGTGGAATGGTTTTATCATTTATTTTTTCAGGAGGGAACGTTGAGCGGTTTTAAAGTTATTCTCTCGCTGCTCTCTATATTTTTCCTCTTCGTTATCGCTTACACCTCCACCCGCATGCTGGAGATACGGCGCAAGGAGAAAGAGCACCTGGTACATGAAATCGCGGAATATGCCCGACATCAGGAAGCCAAACAAAGGGAGAAAATCGGAGAAGAAGTATCCAAGAACGAGAACTGGCGCAATGTTTTGGCGCATTTGGTTTCGCCCAACTTAAACGATTGGAAACTGGCCATTCTGGAGGCGGACACCATGCTGGAGGGTCTCCTGACCCAGCTGGGTTTTGAGGGCGAGAACATCGGCGAGAAACTTAAATTATTGGACAAAGAAAAATTCCGCAACTTAAATTTTGCCTGGGAAGCGCACGCTATGCGCAATCGCATCGCCCACGAGGGCATAGACTTCACTTTCTCCCACGCGGAGGCTAACCGGATTATCGCCCTCTACGAGCAGATTTTCCGGGATTACGATTATATTTAAAAACTTGTTGCGGGGAGCCGAATCGAACGGCTGTCTTAAGGTTATGAGCCTTACGAGATGCCTCTTCTCCACCCCGCGATATGTTTTATATTTTTTACGCGGTTTACTTTCAAGCCCATAACCTTAGGTTATTCGCACCATGAGTATTTTGGGAGATGCCTCTTCTCCACCCCGCGATGTATTGTAATCCTACATTAATTTATAAATTTACGCAAGTTGTTTTTCATTGTGAACTTGTGATATAATGTCATATATGGCTAAATATGACGCAAGAATAAGGGCAAGGAAAATGAGAAAAAATGGAATTTCTATAATTACAATCTCTAAAGAATTAAATGTTTCTAAGGGGTCCGTTAGTTTATGGTGTCGGGATATATTACTTAATTCTCAACAAATAGAAAAATTAAAAAAACAGAAAGGAAGCATGCTGGGTAGATGGATAGGGGCAGAAGCAAACAGAAAGAAAAAACTCTATAATATTCAGGAAGCCGATACTTGGGGAAAAAATTCAGTAAAAAAAATTTCTAGCAGAGAATTGTTATTAGTTATCGCAGCACTTTATTGGTGTGAGGGATCGAAAACTGATAGCACTAGCAGATTTCTTTTTGCTAATTCTGACCCTAGTATGATATTACTAATGAAAAATGCCTTAATTAAAGTTATACAAGTTGCTCCCGAGGATATAGTTTGTTGTATTCAAATTAATAAAATACACGAAAAAAGGATAAGAACTGTGTTGATTTTTTGGAAAAAACTGTTAAAATTAAACAATTCACAGATGAGGAAGCCTTATTTTGTGAATACAAAAATAAGTAAGGTTTACGATAACTATGATACTTACTTCGGTGTGTGCAGGCTATTCGTTCGCCGAAGCAAGAATCTAAAGTATCGGATGTTGGGCCTGATAAAGGCTCTAAAAACTGAATCTTTGTCGGCATAGCTCAGGTAGTTAGAGCGGCACACTCATAAAGTGCAGGTCCCAGGTGCAACTCCTGGTGCCGACACATTGCAAACTAGGATGTACACTAAGTTTGTGATAAATTAAATAAAGTATGCGGCTGTAGTTCAACGGTGGAACACTCCCCTGTCACGGGAGAGGTCGTGGGGTCAGCACCCATCAGCCGCGCCGAACTGGACAAAGCACCCCCAAAGGGGTGTTTTTCATTTTCTGTATACGAACATTCACTTTTAGCTGTTTTTCTGCTATGATAATAAGGCTTTTAGGTTTTCCACACCACATTGACTTTGAGCCTAGTTTTTGCTAAACTAAGCTTACTAATCTCACTGCCTTCTTGGTGCAAACCAGGACGGCAGTTTTAGGTTATGGATCCAAAAAAATCATATAAAGTAATAGTTTTTTTAGATGGAAATAATTTCTACTATAAAATGAAAGATATGACTTCTATGAAGACTGAAGTAGTTAAATTACTCGATTTTAAATATAATGATTTTTCTCAAAATTTAATAAAAGGAGATACTCTTATAGAAATAAGATACTATGTTGGTTCAGTCAAAAGACAAGCTGGGCCAGACAAGCAGAAATCAGAAAAATTATATGCAAATCAACAGAAACTTATCGCCAAATTACAAAAACAAAAGGTCGCAGTTATTCTAGGAAATCTAATTCAACACCCTGATAAAAGTTTTCACGAAAAAGGTGTAGATGTTCGCCTGGCTGTGGAAATGATACGCCTTGCTCGAGAAAATAAATATGACGTAGCATATCTTATAAGTTCTGATACCGACCTAGTTCCAGCTGTTGAAGAAATTCATTCTTTTAATAAAAAAGTTGTATATGTTGGGCTATCGAAAGGGCAATCTTTTGGGCTAACAAAAGCATCTGATAATACAATATTACTTCGCGAAGAAGATGTCTTACCCTTTATTCCCTGTATGCATAAAATGAATTTACAACAACAACCATTTGAACAAATCAGAGATGGTTTAAAATCTATTGAAACAAGATTAAATGATGAAAAAAGACAATCATTAAAAGTTGGTGACGAAATTGAGTTTTGTCTCAATAGCGACAAGAGTCAGAGGATTGATGTTAAAGTGCTTGATTTAATTAAACTTGCTTCATTTGAAGAACTTCTCGATACTTTTTCAGCTAGTGATTTTGGGGCTAAAGACAAGAATGATTTTCTTATTAGGGTTAGAAAAATCTATACAAAAGAAGAGGAAGAGAAAAGTGGGGTATTAGGAATCAAGATACAAGTTATTCCCTAAATTTTACCTAATTCTGGTATATAAATTTTAAAATGCGAGCTTTGATATTAAGTATTGGGGGGTTGAGGGGAGCTTATGAGGCCGGCGTTGCCTCCGCGCTATGCAGAAAGCTGGGGAGTAAGTATTTTGACGCCATATATATGTCTTCCGTGGGCAGTTTCAATGGAACTTTCTATGCCGCCAATCAACCCGATGTAATAGAAGATGTCTGGAGAAATTACGTATCTGGCAATCAGCTGGTTAATTATTTTAATCCCTTTAAGGGGAGAGCAATACTGGATTTGGAATATCTGATTGACCTTTTTCAAAGCGAGAAACTTCGTTTAAATTTAGATGAAATCTTCAATTCGGGAATTAAATTGCATTATGTGGTAGAAAATCTGAAAACAGGCTTACCAAAATACATCGAGCCGACTCGAGAAAATATTTTTGACTTACTAAGGGCTTCTTCGGCGGTACCTATTATCCATGGGCCGGTTGCCTTAAATGGAATTAAATATGTTGACGGGTCGTTGGTTGACCCTCTGCCTTTCAAGCGAGCTTTAGAGGATGGCTACAACGAGCTGGTCTTAATTTATAACAAGCCGAAAGGTTTCTTCGTCGGAAGAGCATATAAAATATTTGTTAGGATTTTTTCTTTGTTTGTTCCCAAGGCAATAGGGAGACGAATGCTCAACCTGGAACATCTCTATAAAAACATAGAAAAGGAGCTGGAATCAAATAATAATATTATGGTGATAAGGCCTAATTTCCCTCTTCATTTTTTAATGTTGGAAAGAAATAAAAAGAAAATAAACCAAGCCTTCGATGCTGGGCTTAAAGATGGTTACAAAGCAGCAGAAAAAATCTTAAGATTGAAAAATTAAGCAAATTGTAGTAGATTTAGTTGGTTGCAAAAATTAAATTATTGCCGTTGTAGCTCAGTTGGTAGAGCACGTCATTGGTAATGACGAGGTCGACGGTTCAATCCCGTCCAACGGCTCCTGCGCCTTGCCGGAGTAGCTTAGCGGTAAAGCAATCGCTTCGTAAGCGATAGACCGTGAGTTCTATTCTCACCTCCGGCTCATGCCACAAAACACAAGCGACATAGAACAAGAAATAACTAAGCTGGAGGC
>MFVV01000024.1:0-4647 GCA_001786225.1 Candidatus Nomurabacteria bacterium RIFCSPLOWO2_12_FULL_46_14
ATCTGGTCTTGCTCACGAACACATACTCTTGTGAGCCCTGTTCGCCCCGGCGGATGGGACGACAGGTGAATCTTGGTATCACATGAACCTGATACCAAGACTCCAAAATTTTTAATATCGTTGTTTTCCCCACCCCGGGGAAGCCACCGATACTAATGTGAGGCATAACACTTTCTCCTTTCGCCTTGCGCAGGTATCCGGCTCCGAAGAGACGGATGGTTTACCCGCTCGTTGCCGCCGAATTGCGGACAACCGGGGTAATACCCGTGCGGCACCACGCCAGGCTTTGAGTTAAAGAGCTTTCCGTTTTATTTTGACACAAACTTAATGTTTTTGCAAGGTAAAAATATTAAAAAAGGAAGCCGTGCTTCCGTTTTTTTGTGCCCCCAGTACGAATCGAACGTACATCTATCCCTTAGGACGGGACTGTTCTATCCATTGAACTATGGGGGCTTATGGCTTAATTTAACATAAAACGCGCATATTGGAAAATTCTTTTTCTATGGTAGAATGTTCTGTATGATGAAAGGAAGAGAAATGCCCGCTGGCTCTCCGATGGACGCTAACAAGCCCGAAGGGCAGTATGATATTTGGAGTTTTGATAATTTAAGCAGATTAATAGGCAGTTATCACGCAGACAGCGGATTCGGAGAAGACAGTCTGGAAGATGCTTGTAAAATGGGGAATCTAGACGATAAACAACTTGCGGAGTTAGCTTTAAAACTTTCCCGAAGAAAAAGCCAGGAAATAGAACGAATAAAAAAATTACACCAGATTGATACCCTGACCGGCCTGGACAATCAGGCTTCTTTTGCGCCTAAATTAAAAAAAATCATAGACGAATTAAATTATATTCCTGCTAATGGCGAAAAGCGTACGATTCGCCTGCATTCCGTCATGGTGCTTTTTCTGGATTTGAATGGTTTTAAAAATATCAACGACCAATACGGCCATAATGTCGGCGATGACGCTCTCTTGGCGTTTGCCAATCGCTTGAAACAAATTACCAAAAGAGGCGACGCGTTATTCCGAGTCGGCGGAGATGAGTTCGTGGTTGTTTTGCCTATTGATACTCCGGATGTGGATTTTGAAAAAATGTATAGAGAACGCCGAGAAACCATAAATAATGATTTATATGCTGATTCTAAGGATATGAACGGTAATCCCATAAAAATTAAACTGGAAGCCGCAGTAGGGTATTCAGCATTAGAAAAGGGCGAACAAAAAACACCGGAAGAATTACGTGGCGAAGCAGACCTAGCAATGTATAAGGACAAGGGGAAGTCTCAACGGGTTTAATATTTTGACATAAAAGCCTTTTATTTTTTGTTCCCTTGTGTTAAAATCCCCGCATGGACCCCGAGGACCGAAAGCTTTTAGAGGAGACTCTGGAACTTACCAAGGAGAACAATCAGATGCTCCGCAAGGTGCGCGGGGTGCAAAAGCGGGCGGCTATTTGGAATATTGTTAAGGTGGTTTTGATAGTGGGTATCGCTTACGGCTCCTTTTATTATCTAGAGCCCTATGTGGACAAAATAATGAGTTTGTATTCCTCAATTTTTTCCGCAGAGGGGCAATTAAAGCCCGGTTCCATATTTGAAAATACGCAAAGATAATGCTGGGATAGCTCAGGTAGTAGAGCATTCCCCTGAAGAGGGAAGGGTCGGCAGTGCAAATCTGCCTCCCAGCACCAAAGTTTAGATAGATTTTATTTTAATGCTGTTTTTCTTGCCCTTATCCACTTTCTCCAGGCGGATGGTGACCAGGCCGTGGCGCTCGGTGGCTTCGGCTTCTTCCGGCTCCACTTCCGCCGGCAACTGCAGAGTGCGGGAGAAACTCCCCCAATAAAGCTCTTTGACGAAATAATCCTCCTCTTCTATTTTCCGAGATTCCTCGCGGTTGCCGCGGATGGTAATCATATCTCTCGCGATGTCAATTTCCAAATCATCCGGCTTAACTCCGGCCACCATGGTCTGGATTATTATCTCCGTAGGCGTCTGATACAAATCCACCGTCAGCTCCGCGTCTTCCGCCTCCTCCAGCCAGTCGCCGTCCTTTTTGTCCCCATTTACTTTTAATTTCTTGACACCCTCATTTTCTTCTTCCGAACGGGCTCCGGTTAATCTTTCAAAAAAACTTCTCTTTTTCTTTTCCATAGTAATTATGAGCTTCGCGGGTCTTGTATTTTTTCTCACTCCTCGCGCATTCACCGCCTTGTCGTTCGAAAAAATTCAAGACCAGCTCCGCTCCGCTAATTCTCGCCGCTCATCCTTCTTAATTTTTCAAAAAGTAACATAATGATAATGGTCACGACCCATAGAAAACCGAAAATCTTAATAATGTTCTCACTGCTATCATCCATTATAAAAAAATTAAAGGCGCTATGCAAGGCAATGGCGAAAGAGAGCCCGATTAGGACATAGACCTTTCTTTTCCACCTGCCGGTGTTCATAGATAGCCCATAGGCGATGCCCACGATGCCGGAGGCGACCGTATGGAGCAGGGTGGCGCCGAGGAAGCGCAGTTGGCCGGTGAGCAAGCCCACTACCGCCTGGTTGAGGGAGAAGGGCTTTATCAGAAACATAATGTTCTCAATCGCGGCGAAGCCGAGTGCGGTGGTAATGAAGTAAATCGGCCAATCTATCGGCTGGTCGGTGTGGGCCGTTTTATAAAGGACCAGGAGGACAGCCAGGTACTTTATCATTTCTTCCACACCCGCCCAGCCGATTATCTGCCATTCCGTGTTCGCCACGTAAGTTTTAATTATTTTTTCCAGGGGCAGAATGAGAGCCACGGAGATTATGCCCGCGAGGAAGCAAGCGGCCAGGAGGCCGGTCGGCTCGGGCTTCTTCTTGTCTTCCTGTAGCCAGAACCACAGCCAAAGAAAGGAGGGAATGATTCCTCCCACCACTGCTAGTCCCACTCCCAAAATTTTCGGGTCAGTGCTCATTGGGGGCTTGCTGGGGCCAATTCTCGACCATTAGTAATCCTCCGGGGTGTATCATTTGCCAAATCTCTTCGGTAACGAAAGGCATAAATGGGTGCAATAGCTTGAGGGAATTTTCCAGAACATACATTAGGCTTTTTTTAACTTCCTCGTTTTTCTTACAGTTTTCTAAAATTTCATCCGCGAATCTATGCCAAACATAATGATATACCTTCTCGGCGGCTAAATGGAATCTGAAATTTTCCATATCCGCGGTTGAATCTTGGGCCAGAGCATCAAACTCTTTTTTTAATTCTCCATTTATTTCTCCTTCTTTTTTATTTTCCAAAACGAACCTAGAAATGTTCCAGAGTTTATTGGCGAAATGCTTGTATGCTTTTATTTTTTCCGGCGAGAGCGCTAAAGAAGTGCCCGGCGTATTGCCGACAATGAGCGCCATGCGCAAGGCATCGGTGCCGAATTCTTCGGTATATTCCAGCGGATTTTTCACATTGCCTTTGGATTTGCTCATTTTCTTGCCGTAAGGGTCGAGCACCATGCCATGGAGATAAATGGTATGAAAAGGAACTTCTCCGGTTATGTAAAGTCCGAGCATAATCATGCGGGCCACCCAGAAGAAAATGATGTCTCCGGCAGTTTCCATAACGTCGGTGGGATAGAACTCTTTAAAATCTTCGCCCTCCGGGTAGCCCAAGGTGACATACGGCCACTGGCCGGAAGAAAACCAGGTATCAAAGGTATCCGTGTCTTTCCTTACTCCGCCCCCGCAAATGCCGCATTTTGTTATTTTGTCTTCCAAGTCCGGCATGCCTTCTCCGCACTTTACACATATCTTGGCGGGGATGGAAATGCCCCAGACGATTTGCCGGGATATGTTCCAGTCCATTATGTTTCTGAGCCAATGGAGGGTGATTTTTTTATAATGTTCCGGTATATATTTTATCTCCTCGTTCTCTATCTTTTTCAGCGCCTTTTCCGCCAAGGGTTTCATCTTGACGAACCACTGGCTTTTAATTTGAGGTTCAATTAAAGTCTCACATTTGTAGCAAAGCCGAACTACGTGTTTGTAATTTTTATCCACTTTTTCTACCAAGCCCTTTTTCTCCAGTTTCTCCACGATAAGCGGCCGCGCTTTTTTAATGTGCTCGCCGGCGAATTCTCCGGCAATGGGCAGAAGTATGCCCCGCTCATCGATTATTTGCTCCTTGTCCAATTTGTGCCTCTCCGCGATTTCAAAATCCGCTTGGTCGTGTGAGGGGGTTATGGTCATTGCTCCAGTGCCGAAAGACATATCTATAGCTTCATCCTTAATGACCGTGGCTTCTATCGGGCCGTTAATCCATTCCAGCTTTAACTTTTCTCCGTGCTTGTATTTTTTATACCGCTCGTCCTCGGGGTGCATAACCACGTATTTGTCGCCGAATTTTGTCTCCGGTCTGGCGGTGGCAATGGTGAAGGGGCCGTATTTGAGGTAATACAAGTTATCTGTTCGCTCCTCATCTTTTATTTCCAAATCCGAAAAAGATGTCTGGTGTTTGGGGCACCAGCTGACGATGCGGTTGCCCCGGTAAATGAGACCGTCACCATGCATTCTTTTGAAAGTTTCGCCGACGGTTTTAACCACGCCCGGGTCGAGGGTGAATTTTTCCCGAGACCAGTCGCAGGAGGCGCCGAGCTTTTTTATTTGCGAACGAATATTT
>MFVV01000024.1:4660-6251 GCA_001786225.1 Candidatus Nomurabacteria bacterium RIFCSPLOWO2_12_FULL_46_14
GGGTAAAGTCCATAATCTCGCGGTAGAGGTCTCGCGGGTCCATTTCAAATCTGGAACGGCCCTCTTTCTCCAGTTTCTTCTCATACACTACCTGCGTTTCAAAACCGGCGTGGTCTAAGCCCGGCAGCCACAGAGTTTTAAAACCCTGCATCCTTTTATATCGGGTGATAATGTCTTCTATGGTCATTACCAAACCGTGCCCGGCATGAAGAGAGCCGTTGGCATTCGTGGGCGGCATGATTATAGTGAAAGGTTTGCTGAAATTTGGATTTGTGGAAGGATTATCCACCCAAGGCGGATGCGCCTCGGGCGCAAAAAATCCTTAATCTTCCCAAATTTTATATATTCTCCCCTCGGTTTCTTTGGGATTGTAGGGTTTGAGTAGTTTGGGGTTTACGGCCATGCCCGAATAATATCATTTTTTAAAGCCTCAATCCACCCTTTGCTTTAATTTTTGACTTCTTTTTGGAACCCCCCTTTTTAAAATTAAAGTATCCGGCGACCCCGATCATTATGGAGTTGTCCGTAGTCAACTCTTTAATCGGCATAAGTACCTGGATAGCTTTTAGCTTAGAGCTTTCAGCTGTTAGCTTTTTGATCTCTTGCCTTAAATGTTTATTCGCGGCGACACCGCCGGCCAAAATTAAAGTTTTCGGCTTGTATTTCTCGATAGCCTTTTTGGTTTTAAAAGTGAGACATTCAATAGCGGCTCGCTCAAACTCAAAAGCGATTTCCGCTTTAATTTTTTCATCCAGCTTAGGAATTTTTTTTACCAGATATAAAACCGCTGTTTTCAGGCCGGAATAAGAGAAATTCAAATTTTCTGTCTTGAGCATCGGGCGAGGCAATGAAATTCGGGAAAAGGTCGGACCTTTTTTAATTCCTGAGGTCCGACCTTGAGGAGAATTTCTTAATTTTTCTGCCAACTTAGAAATCTCGGGGCCCCCAGGATAGGGCAGACCTAAAATGCGGGCGACTTTATCAAAGGCTTCGCCCACGGCATCATCCAGAGTTTCGCCGACAATTTTGTATTTATGCCAATCTTTAATGAGCACCAATTCCGTATGTCCGCCGGAGACGAGCAAAGAGAGAGCTGGGAATTTTATCGTGGGAATTTTGAATTGCCCCCTGGCTTTGGCAAAAACGGAAAATATGTGCCCTTCCATGTGATTCACCGGTATTACGGGCACATTCCATTTTCTGGCCAATTTTTCGGCAAAAACTATGCCTGTCCAAAGCGCAGGCTCTAATCCCGGACCGGAGGTGACGGCGATCAAATCAAGCCCGGGATTTTCCGCGGACTCAGCGCGCATATTCGCCTGCTGGCGAATTGCTATGCTCGGCTCGCCAGCCTGCGCAATGCTTCCCTCGCGGAAAATCCCGGACCCTTTCAAAACTTTTTCCAAAAGAATCGGCAAATTTTTGATATGCTCCCGCTTAGCCAGCATAGGGTAGACGCCTCCGTAAGGCGCATGGATTTTTACCTGGGAAGACAGGGCATTAGCCAGGACTTTAAAAACTTGCCCCTGTTTGGTTTTTTTTATTTCCAATATACTTACCCCGGTTTCATCGCAACTGGTTTCAATAGCTA
>MFVV01000025.1 GCA_001786225.1 Candidatus Nomurabacteria bacterium RIFCSPLOWO2_12_FULL_46_14
CAGTCATAAAGGTCTTTTAAATATTCGACATTTTCTGCGTTATTCTTACCGGCTATACTTGTCAAAAGTTCGAGATACTCGCTGATCTCACGCGCATACATGTCCGCATATTCGGCGGCGATATTTTCCGGCTTCTCCTCGTGGTAAAATTTCGCGCCGCCTTCCCCGAAAGCGTTTCTGTATTTTTCGGGGATCACCCATGGGCTATGGACCGAGTAAGTATGGAAAAATAAGAAAAAGTCGTTATCTTTATTTTCTTCCAGCCAGTACAAGATGTCGTTTTCCGGCATGATTGCTTTTCTTTTGCCGAAACCCCTGTTTATGGAATAATAATCAAATCCTCGCGAAAAACCGAGTTTACCGTAGAGATTGCCTCCGTCAGTGAAAGCCGCCGTGCGATATCCGTTGTTCTTGAGTATTTCGGCAAGTATGGGCGTTCCGGAATCTGCGACCTCTGCGCGGCAACCGCTTTTAGCGCCGCTTATGTTCGATGTGACACCGTGGTAGGTCGGATAGCGCGAAGTCATTATGGACATGAATGAGGGAGCCGTAAGATACGCTTGGCTGAAGCATTTTTTGAAACGAACCCCTTTTTGCGCCAAAGCGTCGATATTCGGCGAAGTATTCCGCCGATAACCGTAACACCCGAGATGGTCGGCGCGCAGGGCATCTATGCCGATTAAAATGACGTTCATTAGTATCACAATAGTATCACAATAAAACATTCTTTACGAATTAAAAAGCCCGCACTATACTTTACTGTGTCGAATGAAATATGAATTTTGTTTCTAAATTAGCAGGTTATCTGATAATTCACCCCCCGTATCGGGGAGTCAATGCCTTGCCGAAGTCCGTTTTTGATATTGCATGGAATATGTTCTTAAATATTGACAGGTGGTCTTTTTCCCGGTTCGAATATATGGAGCACGAAGAGGCAGAAAGGATCCGGGGGAAAAAGCTTGGCGGGCTTTTAAAATTTTCACAGGAGAATACAAAATATTGGGGCAGTCTCATAAAAACGGATCCAGCAAAGGATCCGTCTCTGACCCTACGCTCCCTGCCGGTGTTTGACCGGGAAACGCTCAAAAGAAACAACCTCTCAGTCTTTGAGGCTTCTTATTCGCCGGCGTGGAGAAAAGACCGTATCAGCACTTCCGGCACTTCAACTAATTCGCCAGTAGTATTTTACGGCGATAAGCTTAACTTTTTAAGGATGGAAAGCGCGATGCTACACATATTCCGCCTTAAGAATGGAGATAATCTTATGCGGTTTAATCTGGAATTCCCGCCATACAGGCCGATGGGGACGCTTTTTTCCGTTAACTTTGCGATGCAAAATAGCGCGAACATTGTGAAAAACACGCTAAATGTTTTAAATAAAAAAAAGATATCGCATTTACTCGGCCCCGCATCGTCGGTTCTTAAGCTCGCAATGCTTTCTCGCGAGCATAGAGCCGAATATTCTTTCGTTAAGATTGGCGTTGTCGGAGAGCGCCTGTTAGAAACTGACAGGGCGCTGATAGAAAAAGTTTTTAACTGCGAAGTATTCAATATTTACGCTTCAAAGGAAGCGGGAGGACCATTGGCTTACGAGTGTGAAAAAAGATCGGGATGGCATATGAATACCGCCCATTTTTTTTGGGAAATCCTTAATGACGACAACAAGGAAGTTCCGTCAGGCGAAGAGGGGAATATTGTCATTACAATGTTCGAAAACGAAGTAATGCCGTTCATTCGATATAAAATCGGCGATCGTGGAAGAATAATGCAGGGCGTATGCCCATGCGGGCGCAAAAATCCGAGGCTGATATTTGAAGGAAGGGATTCTCAATTCGTGAAATTACGCGACGGCTATACCATACCTTTTCATTCCGTAACTCATCTAATCCGGTCATCAAGTCCGCCAATTGATCAGTTTCAGTTTTTACAAAAAATCCCGGGAGAAATATTGGTTAAAATAGTTCCGTTAATTCCGGTAAGCGATGATGACCTGGATGGTTTGTCGCGCAAAGCAAATAATTATTTCAGGGGGCGTCTTTCGGTAAAGATAGAGATTACCGATAAAATTCCCGGGAAAAACATGCTTTTTATCCAAGGTTGAATTTTATCCGACATTTTTTCAAATTCCCATCCGCACTGCGTAAAAAAAGAGTCAGCCAAGGCGATAGCCTTAAATTCAAGCTGAGGCAAGTTTTTTGACATATTTTTACGGCGGCTGTTTTTATATTTTTGTGCGAATCGGTACCGTCCTCGTCCGAAATTAAAAAATCTTCTGATAATCTGTACACTGCCCATCGGGTGGATATGCTTTATGTTATACGGAAGATATAAGAGAACCGCGCCTCCGTCCATAATTCTTTTTTTAAGATCAGTGTCGTCGAAACCGGGATAAGTTATTGTTTCATCAAAACCGCCGACGGCAGTTAAAATTTCTTTTCTATAAGACATGTTCGAAGTGTTCCCTGCGGGATTTCTTGAAAAAATATTATTGATGATTTCCTTGTCGATTCTTTCCGGTCCATACCAAATATTCCTCATTTTGAATGTGTGATACCGAGCAAATAGACTTTTATTCAGAATATATGGCGGAAATTCGTATAAGCCCCCGACACCCGCTACTTCCGGATGTTTTTTATAACCATCTGCCAGCGTTTCAACCCAACGCTCTGGTACAATGCAGTCGTCATCCGTAAATAAAATAATTTCTCCCGTTGATAACGCAATACCAGCATTTCTTCCTTTTGAGGGTCCGCCGTTCGTCTGAACCTTATAAATAAAATTAATTTCAGGATGTAGCGATTTGAAATTCCCGGCGATTTCACCCGTATTATCGAAGGAGCCGTCATTTACAACTATTATTTCATATTCCGAAGCGGGAATATTCTGCTTTGAGAGAGCTTCAAGGCAAAGTTTCATTAAATTAGCGCGGTTATATGTCGAAATGACGATTGAGTATTTCATTTTTCCAGCATTGTCTGATAATACCAGCCCAGGCGCTGGAATAATGATTCCGTGAACGAAATAAACCTGAACGAAAATTTTTTTCTGGCATTTTCATGTTTTTTTACGGGATATCGAACAGAGTAAGGATTATAGTAATAGAATAACTCCGGATTTTTTTTGCAGATATGGCAGAATCCTCGCCCGCGGTTGAAATATTTTCTGACGATCTCTTTCGCGCCAAGAGGCTTTAAGTGTAGGACATTGTATGGGATATAAAGCAGAGGAAACCCGAGGTCCATGACCCTTTTTTTAAGCTCCAGGTCGATTAAACCCACGAAGCCGACTTTTTCATCAAACCCACCGACTTTAATGAGTATGTCCCGTCTGTATGACATGTTCGAAGTATTGCCGGCCGGATTCCTCGAAAAAATATTATTATTGATCTCTTTATCCGAAATGCCGCGCTCCTTGAACATGCGGTAAAACATATGGTCCATATAACGAGCATACCAGCTCTTAGCTAATATTTCTTTCGCATTTTCATACCACCCCCCCACCCCCGCGACCTCGGGATGTTTTTTATAGCCTTCCGCCAGCGTTTCGATCCAGCGATCGGGCACTATACAGTCGTCATCAGTAAAAAAGACTATATCTCCTTTTGCGAGAGCTATGCCGGCATTCCTGCCTTTCGACGGCCCTCCGTTTTTCTGCTCTTTATACACAATATTCAGGCCGGGGTGGTTCTTCCGGAAATCCCTCACGGCTTCCGCGGTGTTATCCGTAGAACCGTCATTTACGATTATTATCTCGTATTCCGAAACGGGAACGCTTTGGTTTGAGAGTGCGTCCAGGCACTGCCGGAGAAGATTGGCGCGGTTGTAGGTGGATATTATTACGGAGTAAGAGATCGCCATGTTAAAAAAAAGTTTTAATTATTTTTTGTATTTTTTTGAAGAGCATTGGTTCCCGGAAAATATTTGATATCGGCATAAAAATATTTTTCAGGCGGTGCTGGAGTACGAAATTTTGCAGCGCGTGGTCTCCGGGATGAAACGCCAAAACGCTTTTCGGAGAGGGAAGGGTAGAGGGCGAGGCCAAAAAACCAGCCATAGCCGCCGCCGCCCGTTTGTAGGCTGGCTCTGTCCCTATTTCAAAAAAATTCAACGCAAATTTATTATCAGCCGGTATCGAAGCGTCAAGCGCCTTGTCGATAACGTTACGGAGTTCTGCGGGGCTGAACGCGGCGAATAGGCCGGCGTCGAAACTTAGATTTTTGCGGGTGGCGTCGGGCACACCGTTTAAAATATTAAATTCATTCGACCATGCGTCCAATACGATGCAAGGTTTTCCGTCCGAAAGCCATTCCATGACGGCGGCTGAGTTGTCGGAGAGAACGATATTGATAAAAGGATTTAGTTTGCGGATATCAAAACTTTCATCCAGTAATATTATTTCCTTGTTTAGGGCGAATAAATTTTTATTGCGCTCGGACGTTGCTGATATTTGCGAAAGCTGGACGATTACATTATATTCATCAGTTAACGCATTTATCTCTCCGGAGAATCCCGCCGGAGAATAGAATACATCCTCGCTCGGCGCAAAGAGGATCGTTTTTTTGTTTTCATCGAGATTTTGCGGCAGTTCATTTTTGGAGTACGGTTGCGGGAAATCGAGGTACAAATCGCCTATTTGAACCGTGTTAATGAAAGGCCGCAACAAATCATTAAAATATTTACCGGTAGAGAGCACCATGTCTATATTGGAAAAACTAATCGTGGGCCAGTACCCGGGAATGGCGTCATCATAAAAATAGAGTATTCTTTTTTTTCCGTTGAGCGCGGGATGCATGAGAAAAAGTGATTTTTGCGAATCAAGCAATGCATCATATGGCGAGAAAAAATTTTCAATTTCGTTTATCTCGTTGTCTAAAATATTACCCTCATACTTTCTCCAGGGCATATCCCGCGAAGCCATGAAGCGTTCCATCGGCTCCGCATCAAGCGTTTTAATCAGCCTTTTGCCCTGCGCGAATATATTCATGGCAATAGGCGGAATGATTATAAATTCCGCGTTTAACTCGCGCGCCAACAGTTCAAAAAGGAAAAAGTCCCGCGGTCGGCGTATAAAAAAACCTATTTTGGCCGCCCTGTGGATAACCATGCAGCCATTCTAGCTTATTTTATGGTATAAAAAAATATACTATGTTTAAGCGCATCGCAAAATATACGGGTGTTTTTGTGATAATATTGTTGATGTTTCCGGTGATTTTGGTAAAGTCTGGCTTTGATAAATTTATCAAGCTGTTTTTAAAGGACGACCAGAGCATCCGCAATCGTGCAGTAGACAAATTTGCCGAATCTTTATCAAACAATGAGGCGCGAGCCGACGCGATCTTTTCTAGTTGCTCGAGTTGCGGAGGCAGCTGCGGATGCAGTTCCGCCTAAGGGTATTTTTTGATAAGTACTTCCGCGGGAATTCTAAATATTTTATCTGGTGGAGCGGAATCTGCCCCTTTTTGGTCGCGATTTGAAGTGCTGAAATAAATATATCCATCGGGACCGGTTTTAACCGCGCGTACCCTGCCGAATTCATTTTCGAAATGAGCATAGAAAGAACCCATTTTTCCGTTAGGCGATATTTTTGCCTGATAAAGCGCTTTTCCCCGCAACCCGCCGAAAAACAGGTATCCGTTATAATACGCGAGTCCGGCCGGGGCCCATGTTATGCCCGATGCAGGGATCGCGATCGGTGGGGTAATGTTATATTTTTTATCTACGCCACGAATATCAGGCCAGCCGTAATTTCCGGCAATTTTTATAAGGTTAATTTCATCTAGACCCGATTTTTGTTCGGATTTACCAATGATTCCCGCTTCCCCGTGCTCTGTCTCCCAAAAATTTCCTTTATCATCCCACGTAATGCCTTGCGGATTTCTATGTCCGTACGAAAAAATAGCATTATTGAATGGGTTGTCCTCGGGAATATCTCCATTATCTTTGATCCTCAATATTTTTCCGGCAAGCGAGGCTGTCGCTTGGGCGAGCTCTTTATTACCGGCATCGCCGGAGGTAAAATATAGAAAATTATCCGGCCCAAAAGCCATCCTGCCTCCATAGTGCATTTTCCCCGCAAGCGTTTCAAAAATAAGTGCCCGATCTTTCAGTTCGTTTTCCAAAAAAACATATCGTTCTATTACGGCTAAAAATTGATGCCCGGATTTGGCTGTGTAATAAAGATATATCCAATGATTATTTGAGAAATCGGGATGTAGAGCCATCCCCATTAGGCCGTTTTCGCCTTTGGGACTCTGATATACTCCATTGACCGGAAATCTTTGCAACTGTGAATTACGAAACTCCTCTTTTCTCTCATTTTCATATACAATAACAACAGGCTCTAAAAGAGCCTGTTGTTATGAAAACCTT